>WRLV01000027.1 GCA_009777445.1 Oscillospiraceae bacterium
TCATCTGTGTTTTTGAATATGTCGGTCAGCAACTCAACCATGTATCTCAGCAATCTGAACGGCATTGTAAAATCAACAGTTGACTGTAATTCGAGCAGGACATAGAAATACATGTCGGAGCCGTTAAATCGCGTTTTGTATATTATGTCTGAGTCGATATGCTTAAATTCGGGGGTGATGAAACTTTTTTCGATTTTTTCCATGTCGTCGAGGGATATGTTTTTTGTCCACGGCTTTTCAATGTATTTATTGAGAAAATGCAGGAAGTTCTCCTTGATTGATAAAATCGTCTTATATCCGCCGTCATGGTTTGTGCTTTGTTCTTTTTCGTTTATTTTAATCACTTCCTTCATATTTGACCCCTCAAACTATCAACTCTCCACTGTCAACTGTCAACTGTTCAAGTGGGGGGTGTTCTTTTTGGAAAAGCTTTATACTTCCAAAACGGGATTTTTTTGAAGAGCAATATGGGGAGCGCGAACGTGAAACCAATCCCGACTAAAGCGAACAAAATAGCAATAAGGCCTGCAATTTCAGGGGATATTTCGTTTACCGCTTCAAGAATATCGCCCAACGCAAAAAGCGAGTTAAACCCAGCGTGTATAAGAATAGGTGCCATAATTTTTCCGCTGCGATGATAAACAAGTGCCATCACCACCCCTAAAGCCCCCGCGTACAATATTTGCAACGGGTTTATATGAATAAGCCCGAATAAAAGTGACGAAACAATAACCGCAGGCACAAGCCCAAAATACGTCCTCATTCGCTTGAAGATAATCCCACGAAAACACAACTCCTCGCAAATAGGGGCTAAAATAATCACTGTAATATAATTAAACCACTGATTTCCCTCAAGAATACTTTGTATTCCCTCTTCATAATCGGGAAAATACTGCTGATAATTTATAAAACTAAGAAACACCTGTAGAGAAATCCCTAAGCAAATCCCAAAAATCAAAAACACAACATAAATTGACGGGCGAAATGGTTGCGCGCTTTCAGGGAACTTGTTTAAATCACGTCTGAACAGCAAAACAAAAACAATAGAGTTAACAATCCCCGCTAATAACAAGATTAGAGAATAGTCAATCTCGCCGACTTGTGTGAAAGCCGAAACAAAAAAATAATTAAACATATAATTTACCCCGACTATGACCTGAGCGCCCACAAAAATCAGAACAGGGTAAATAATTAACCAAAACTTCTTTAATTTGTCTGACATTTTAATATGTCCTTTCATATAAACCGCTATTTTACTATTATAGCACAAGTTTAAAAAAAACACAAGTGTTGAAAAAAATTTATTGAAATTTGGAATAACTTGACATTCCCAAAAAAATATGTTAAACTTAACTTAATAATTTTAATAAAGAGAGGTACATCTAAAATGAAAAACAGATTATTTGCAATCCTCGTTGCAGTTTCAATGCTGGCGAGCTTAGCTTCTTGCGACACCCCGACAAACACCGAAAGTCAAGACGGGATAGAAACACAGATAACCGACCTTGAGAACCTTGAGAGCAATGACATAGAAACCCAAGAGCCCGACCCTGAGAGCCATGACGATATAGAAACAATAGAAACAGTTGTAACCGAATTTGAAAGCTATGACGACATAAAAACAGGGGTAAGAGAAAGATTCTTGCGATATGTCACCTATGACACACAATCAGATTTAGACTCTGACACTTCTCCAAGCTCAAGCAAGCAAATCGACTTCGCCAAAATTTTAGCTGAGGAATGTAAAGCAATTGGACTTGTTGAGGTTGAATTGAGCGAATATGGAATTGTAACCGCAACACTGCCTGCGAATACCCAAGGTGACATTCCTGTTGTCGGGTTTCTCTCTCATATGGACACGGCCCCCGATGCCTCAGGAGCAGGTGTAGTTCCGCGCGTTCACGAGAACTATGACGGAAACGACATTGTGTTAGATGCGGGAACGGTTATTTCGCCAACGGAATTTCCTGAGTTGAGAAATTATGTCGGGCAGACCCTTGTTACGGCAAGCGGCGACACCCTTCTCGGCGCGGACGATAAATCGGGACTCGCGATTATCATGAGTGCCATGGAATACTTAATTAAAAACCCCGACATTCCACACGGAAAAATAAGAATAGCCTTCACCCCCGATGAAGAAATAGGCAGAGGGACTGAGAATTTCGATGTTGAAGCTTTCGGAGTCGACTTTGCCTTCACAGTGGACGGCGGTCCGGTGGGCGATTTCACCTACGAAAACTTTAACGCAGTGCGTGCGGACATTGAAATATTCGGAAGAGCAATGCATACCGGCTATGCCAAGGGAACTATGGTAAATTCGATGTTAATCGCGAACGAGCTGATAGCCGCTCTGCCGGCTGATAAAGCCCCTGTCAACACCGAGGGTTATGAGGCTTTTTATCACGTGCTGTCTGTTGAGGGAGGCGTTGAAAAAACCACTATTGCTATTCCTATACGCAGCTTCTTTGAGGACGAAATGGACGAAATGAAGCTTACCATTCAACTTCTCGTTGACGATATTAACGAAGAATACGGCGAAGGCACGGCGAGCGTAACATTCACAGACCAATACAGCAATATGTCGTCACAAATTGAACCGTGGATTATCGAGCTTGCCGAACGCGCGTATAACGCGGCAGGTATCGAATTTGCCCCAACCCCCGCGCGCGGCGGAACAGACGGCTCAAATTTGTCATTTAGAGGGATTCCATGTCCCGACATTTTCACAGGAATGCGTAATTTCCACGGTCTGTATGAATACATCGCAGTCGAATCAATGGAAAAATCAGCGCAAGTTGTGCTGAAAATTTGTGAATTATTGACTCAATAACGCATATATGATATAATGATTAGTAACAAAAAAACGTTATAAATATTTTTTAAGGAGGAATTTGTGAACATGAAAAAATTACTTACTATTCTCGTTGCAACCTCTATTTCATTGGGGGTAATGTCTTTGTCTGCCTGTGGTTCAGACAGTTCTTCGACAAGCGCGCGAACTCAAAGACAAACTACAAGAGCGGTGACAACAGCCTACGTTCCGCCGACTCCGTTAGTCACAACAGCAGGAGATGTGTCCTTACAAGATGAAGAGCCTCAAGCCGAGACACTCGTCTTGCAGCTTGCTGAAAGTCATTCAATCGGCTACCCTACGGTAATCGGTCTTGAGCATTTCGCTCAAAAACTTGAAGAGCTTACAGACGGTGAAATTGTTGTTGAGATTCATGCCGGTGGTACATTAGGAACAGAAAGCGAAACAATTGAACAAGTACGTGACGGCGAGCTTGCTATGGTTCGCGTGGGTACTAACGTTTTAGCGGACATTAACCCCGAGGTTAACGCATTGGGGCTACCCTATCTTTATCGTGACCGCGAACATATGTTCACTGTTTTAGACGGCCCAATAGGAACAGAAATTCGCGAATCCATGAGAAACGGCGACATGCTCGGGCTTTGCTGGTTTGATGCAGGGGCGAGAAGTTTCTATTTCGTTGACAATGAAGTTTCAACACCTGCCGATATGTCGGGGATGAAAGTTCGTGTTCAACCTTCTGAACTTATGCAACGTCTCGTTGAGTTGTTGGGCGGTGAGCCTGAGATTTTAGCATTCCCCGAAGTGCTTTCGGGATTGCAAGGTGGAATTGTTGATGCCGCCGAAAACAGCGTTTTGAGTTATGAGTCAACATTACATTATGAAGTCGCGCCTTACCTTACTTTAAACGAACACACACGTTCACCCGAAATGATTTTGATTAACGCCGATTTATTTGACAGTCTTTCAGACGAACATCAACAGGCAATGCTTGATGCCGCCGCTGATGGCGCACGCGTTCAACGTGAAGAGTGGCTCAAACAAGAAGCCGCCGCCGAAGCAAAGGTTATTGAAGGCGGTGCCACAATAACAAAACTCACCCCTGCACAACGCCAATTA
Source organism: Oscillospiraceae bacterium (assembly GCA_009777445.1). Lineage (GTDB taxonomy): Bacteria > Bacillota > Clostridia > Oscillospirales > Ruminococcaceae > Ruminiclostridium_E. Next base: position 3,932 of record WRLV01000027.1, read on the forward strand.
TTTGTAGATGCAGTCGCGCCTTTATACGACGATTACGCCGATTTAGCTGACATTGTTGAGAGAATTCAAAACAGTTGACGGATAATTGACAGTTGATACTATCATTGCGGAAAGGGTATGGCTAAAATGAAACTTAAATCTATTAAGACTAAAATAAGTGCCGTTTCCGCATTGATTATTATTGCGGGGATTGTCGTTGTGCTTGTTATGATGTACCGCTCCTTTGGAATTTTAGCAGAAGACGGCGCGAAGAGCGAGCTTTTGGGAATAGGGAACAGCTATGCCGAAATGCTAAGGTCGGTAGTAGCTCAACCGTCGTCTTTTGTTAACGCAATGGCAGCAGGCGTTGAGAATAATATCGCAACCAGAAATATGGTGCGCGAACAACTCAAATCATATTACATGACAGTGTTGACGAGAGCCCCGTTCTTGGATAACTTTTACGTTATAACAGAACCGAATGCCTATGACTCACGCGATGAACGCTATGCCGGCTCGGCATACGGCACGAGTGATGGCAGTATTTCATACTTTTATACGATAGACCACCTTACGGGGGAGATTGACTTTCGTAACGGGGTGGAACCCGATGAAACCGACCGTCAACAACCGTACTACACAATCCCCTTAAACACACAAGGGCTTGTGTTTGCCGAACCGCATACCTGCCCGTTTACCGGAGGGGTGAAATTCACGGTCTCACGCGCTTTAACTCCACGCGATGGCGCGGAGTCTGTCGGCGTTATGGGGGCAGATGTCTATATGGACGGTCTGTTTGAACAAATCGGCAATCACAGCATATACTCAACCGGCTATATCGTCATCACCGATGGCACAGGAAAGGTTGTCTATTCCCCTAATCGTGAAGCTATGGGGCGTTCTATATCCGATGTAGGTTTTGACTACCTTTTGCCTGCGCCGGGTGAGAGTGAAATATTCTTTAATGTAAAATCGTCGGTCAATGGTAAAAATAGTCTCGGGGTCTCTGTTCCTGTGACGTTTGACTTGTCCGACGGTGAATTTTTTGTCACGGTTGTTGTTCCGCTTGACGAGGTAAATGAAGATTCAAACGCCATGCTTCAAACGCTGTTATGGACACTTATTATCATAACGCTTATACTCATATTGGCTGTTTATTTCGTCACCTCACGTTCACTGAAGCCAATCGGCGGTTTAGTTCACGCCTCAAATAGAATTTCAGAAGGTTGTTTCGAGTTCGCTTTACCCAAAAGGTCAGATGACGAAATGGGGCTGTTGGCAAACAGTTTTGAGAAGATGAACGAAACATTAAGCTCGTTAGTTTCAGAGATGGAGCAGGTTCTCTCACATTTTGCCCAGGGTGACTTAAGAGTTCAGATTGAAAGCGAATTTATCGGCGAATTCTCGATAATTAAGAACAGCATAAATAAAATAACCAACTCACTTGACAACACCATGAGTTCTATAGTCGATGCCTCAAAGCAGGTTTTGAGCGGCTCACGCCAACTTTCAGAAAACGCGGCAACGCTGTCACAAGGGGTAATGACTCAATCTGATGCTGTCAATAATTTGTCTTTCCACGTTGAAGATATAAGCGCGCAAATCAAAGAAAACGCCGAAAGCACGATTAAGGCTACAGAAATTGCAGGCTCAAGCAAGAACAACGCCGAAACGGGCAACGCCGAAATGAAAGGTTTGCTCACGGCAATGGACGGCATCTCACAATCGTCAGGCAAAATAGGGAACATCATCAACACAATCGAAAACATTGCCATGCAGACCAATCTGCTTGCATTAAACGCATCGGTTGAGGCGGCGAGAGCGGGTGTCCACGGGAAAGGCTTTGCTGTTGTTGCGGCAGAAGTGCGAAACCTTGCCGCGAAAAGTGCAGGAGCGGCGAAAGAGACAAACGAGCTTATTCAAGAAAGCATGGAACGTGTAAGCGAGGGAACTGAAAGAGCCGGAAAAACCGCCGAGAGCTTAGAGCGAATCGTCGAAAATGTCATTGAACTTTCTGAAATTATCAACCGCATAAACGATGTTGGCTCACGTCAGACCAACTCAATTAAAAATGTTGAGAATGGGCTTGAACAAATTTCCGATGTAGTTCGCAGTAATTCCGCAAACAGCGAGCAGTTGGCAATTGCTTCAGAAGAAATGAGTTCACAAGCGCAAATGCTCAGAAATATGATTGCGTTCTTTAAAACAAGAAAACCGAAATAATGCGAGGTATATTATAAACGTATACGAATTAATTAAAAATTTTATTATTGGCGGCATACCTGAAGCTCAAGTTCAACCCGCGCGTGAGCTATTGCAAATAGAACAAACATGTTCTCGGTCTGCCACCGGCGGCACGCCGGTTTATTTGACGAGTGAGAGTCTTTTGCTAAAAAACCTTAAAATTTTAAAGCAGGTTGAAGAACAATCAGGCTGTAAGATTTTGTTGGCGCAAAAGGCGTTTTCACAGTATTCTCTTTATCCGCTCATCGGCGAATATATCTCGGGAACTACCGCGAGTGGGCTTTATGAAGCAAGATTGGGTTATGAACACATGGGGAAGGAAAATCACGTGTTCGCCCCTGCCTACACCGATGATGACTTTGATGAATTATTGAAGATTTGTGACCATATAGTGTTTAACTCGTTTGCGCAGTATAGCCATCATAAGCCGAAATTAGACAAATTAGACTCACCTCCCGAAATAGGTTTAAGAATAAATCCCGAATTTTCCACCCAAAACAACGGGATTTACGACCCGTGCGCCCCGGGTTCACGATTGGGAATAACACTTAAAAATTTTCGCGACGGTTTGTCGCTTGTTGGCGGCATGCCGGATGGCTTGCACTTCCACACACTTTGTGAGCAGAATTTTGATGCTCTTGAGCGAACGCTTGAAGTGGTTTTTGAAAAGTTCGGGGGATTTTTGGGCGATTGCAAATGGCTGAATTTAGGTGGCGGCCATCATATTACACGCGATGATTATGATGTGGATGGTTTAATCAAGTGCATTAAAAAAATTCGGCGCGATTATGGGGTTGAGATTTATTTAGAACCGGGTGAGGCAGTCGCGCTCAACGCCGGTTTTTTGGCGACACGTGTTTTAGATATAGTCGATAACGGCATTAAAACTGCCATTCTTGACACGTCAGCGGCTTGTCACATGCCTGATGTGTTAGAAGTGCCATATACACCGCGCTTAATTAACGCCGTTAAAATAGAACAAACATATTCTCGGTCTGACACCGGCGGGTCTCCCGAAGCTCAAGTTCAACCCGCGCGTGAGCTATTGCAAATAGAACAAACATATTCTCGGTCTGACACCGGCGGCACGCCGGTTAGGCTTGGGGGTAATACTTGTTTGGCAGGGGACATTATCGGCGACTATTTGTTCGACAGCCCTCTTGAAGTGGGCGATTTGCTTGTTTTTGAAGACATGGCGATTTACTCGATGGTAAAAAATAACACGTTTAACGGAATACCACTACCGTCAATCGGTGTGATTAAACCGGACGGCAAAATTGTTATTACGAAAAGTTTCGGCTATAAAGACTTTAAGGAGAGATTATGAAAGACTATATTTTATCGGTAATTACACCATGTTTTAACCCCGAAATGTTTATGCTTGAGCGCGCCTTAGAGTCGCTTAAAAGTCAGACTTTAGGCTTTGAAAATATTGAGTGGATTGTCATCTGCCACAATTGCACACAGGCGCAAACGCAAGATGTGCTTAAACTAACTAAGCCATATCCAAACGCGTGTGTTTATTCGTTAGACAACGAATATAAAACAGCCTCGTCACCGCGCAACCACGGCTTAGACAAGGCGAATGGAACTTATATCGGGTTTCTCGATGCCGATGATTGGCTTGAGCCGTTGGTTTATGAAATTGCGCTGCAGAAAATCCAAGAGAGCAAAGCAGATATAGCGGGGTTTCATTTTCAGCAGTCGTGTGCCGATGAGAGTGTTCAAACAGTGCCGCCTTTCACCTTGCTTGACCAGACAAAGGATGTGATTATTGCCAACCGCGAAGACTTAAATTCACCTGAATACACCCATATAATGGGGCTTGCTGTCTGGTCGAAAGTGTTCAGGCGCGACTTCTTAGAAAAGCACGCCTTGCGTTTTGACGATGAAATACCGTTTACCGAGGACACGCTGTTTTGCATTGAATGTTTCGATAAAGCGAAAACAGTTTGTTTTTTGCCCCAACTCATCGGGTATAACTATTTTATTCATGCCGGCTCTATGGTACAAAATACTGCTAAACCCCCGGAAGAGGTAGTGCGAATAGCGCGTGGAATGTCAAAGACGTTTAAACGCGGTCTCGAATGTGGAATGTTTATGAGCGGTCTTATATGGGGTCATTTGTGTTTTCAGGCGGCAATATTACTCACCTGCACTGATTTGACAATGTCTGAGCGAAAGCAGGTTCGCGCCTTATTATCGCCCTATCTCAAAACAGAGAAGATGTCTGTTGAATACGCCCTAAAATCATACGGCGTTGACGGAAAGATGATGGCGACATTCCCGAAAACAATCATAGGGCATCCGCGCTTCTCGCATATTCTCGTGTCACTTATGAAAATGTTGAAGGTAGATTTAGCGGCTCAATTGAAGAATCATGATGCGTATTGACGACAGTTGACGGACAATTGACAATGTACAATTGACAATTGACAATTGTGGGGTCGCCTTCGGCTTACGATTATCTTGCCGGCTTAGTTGAATACTACGAAAAATTAGCACAGAAATAATAGCCAAATAATATACATGAAAATGAATTAAAAATAAGGCAAAATTAAAAAAATAATTGTCAATTGTCAATTGTACATTGTCAATTGTTCGTCAGCGGGTAACGGGAATCGAACCCGTATCCTCAGCTTGGGAAGCTGATGTTTTGCCACTAAACCATACCCGCGATGGCAATGTACAATTGACAATTGACAATTGACAATGATGGAGTCGCTGTCGCGACATATTCAAATCCGTCCGCGTGAGCGGACACAATAATTGTCAATTGTCAATTGTACATTGTCAATTGTTCGTCATCTTTTAGAGAATTGCGGTGCGCGTCTTGCGGCTTTGAGCCCGTATTTTTTACGTTCTTTCATACGAGGGTCTCTTGTTAAGAAACCTGCTTTTTTAAGCACAGGGCGTAACTCTTCGCTGTATTGTAACAGCGCGCGCGACAGCCCGTGGCGAACTGCCCCCGCTTGACCTGTAACGCCACCGCCCTTAACGGTGCAGATTGTGTCGAATTTCTCGAGAGTTCCGGTTAAGGCTAACGGTTGGCGAACAATCAGCTTTAATGTGTCTAACCCGAAATATTCTTCAATATCACGTCCGTTTATGTTTATGCTACCGCTACCGGGGTATACTCTCACTCTTGCCACTGAGTGTTTTCTTCTTCCCGTTCCATAATAATATGGTTTTGAATCATACATTGTCTACCCCTCCTTAAAATTTAAATTCTTCGGGCTTTTGAGCCTGATTTTTGTGTTGTGAGTCTTTATAGACACGAAGTCTTGTCATCGCTTTGCGCCCGATTGTGGTGTTGGGCAACATGCCGTTAACCGCGAGTGTCATCGCCTTTTCGGGGCGTTGTGACATAAGCTTGTCATATCTTATTTCTTTGAGATGGCCTATCCAGCCTGTGTGCCATCTGTAATATTTGTTTTGAAGCTTTTTGCCGGTTAACACTGCATCTTTGCAGTTGATTATGATTACGTGGTCGCCGCAGTCACAATGCGGTGCGAAAATTGGCTTGTGCTTACCGCGGAGAATTGTCGCGGCTTGAGTAGCAACCCGCCCTAACGGTTTGCCTGTTGCGTCTATAATATACCATTTGCGTTCAATGTTTTCGACTTTAGGCATATATGTTGACATGAATTGTTCCCTCCTTAGAAATTTAATAGACTGTCACTGATTATACATAATTTTCCCGTGCTTGTCAATAGTTTTTTAAGAAAAAAATGAAATATACTGTTAAAACTCTTTTAAACTCTTTAAATATCGCTATTTCTCTTTAAATCTCACCTGTCGTTTCTGCGTTTTTTGCTTAATAAAATTAGGCTTAAGAACGCAAGTGCCGATAAAAAGTTCATGAATGTGAGGACGTAGCCGGTTTTGGGGTTTGTTTCTTCCGGTTGTTCATCGGGTTCATCGGGTTTTTTGTCAGGTTCGTCATCGGGAATGTCCAGCGGTTCTTCTCTGAACGGGACGGGTTCCGGTCGTGTGACGGGCGGCGTGGGTTCAGGCAATGGAATGTCATCTTCTTCATGCGTAATTATGGGCGGCTCGTGCGTTGGCGGTATTTGCGGTTGCGGTTCGGGCAGTGTAGCATAAGGCGCACCGCCGCCGCTGCGAGGTGGGTTGCCTACGATTGACGGGCCGCTTCGGGTTACTGTTGATGAGATGGGCGGTTCAATGGGTGGAATAACAGGTTCGGGCTCGACAGGTGGGTCAACTGGTGGTTCGGGTTCCGGGTCTGGGTCAGGTTCAGGTTCGGGTTCCGGGTCTGGGTCAGGTTCCGGGTCTGGGTCGGGTTCCGGGTCGGGTTCGGATAACTGTTCAATCACCGCTCTCGCGCTCAAGCCGTGGAAATTTTCGTTGTCGTTGCTTGCGGCTATGCGGATATAATATGTCCCGGCTGTCAGTCCTGTAATTGACGTTCCACTAACCCGATTCCAACCGTCTGAACCTGTCAGCCCACTGCTGTTATTCGGTTTATATTCCATAAGAGAGCTAACCCCCGAAATTGAGCCGCTGCTACTGCCCACGGCATGGGCGACTGATAAAGAGGTGGGGGCAGGGGGGCGGTTCGGAATGTTAATCACTTGCGGTTCGCTGTTTATGGTTGTTGCTCCGTTGCCCCTTCGGACTATGCTCTGAATTGTCCCAAGCCATGTTTGAAGGATTGTGTAGCTTGTGTCGCCTGATACGTTTCCGCTTGAGTTAAACTCATATAAACCACCGTGTTCAAAATTATAAAGCATTTCGGTGAGATAATTGATTTTTCCGTCAGGTGTCGGCTCTTGTGTCGCATCGTGTGGAAGTATGGTGACTGGCGCGCTTATGCCGTGGAAATTTTCATTAACGTTGCTTGCGGCTATGCGGACATAATATGTACCCGGTGTAAGTCCTGTAATAGACATTCCACTAACACGAAGCCAACCTACAGAGCCTGTCAGCCCGTCACTGTTGTCTTTTTTATATTCCATTGTGTCGTCAACGTTAGTAATTGAGCCGTCATCGTTTGAAATCACAGTGCAGTTAGACCCAAGCGCGGGCGGGGCAGGGGGGCGGCTCGGAATTATTATTTCTTGCGGTTCGCTGTCTGTTTTTGCGGGTGATGAGGCTTTGCGAACGACATTCACTGTGGTGTTAAACCAGGTGTTTAAAATGTCGTAAATTGTTTCATTTGATGGTGTGCCGCTTGAGTTAAACTCATATTCAAAGCCTGTTTCAAACCCGAAAAGTTTTTCGGTTTCATAGTTGATTTGCCCGTCAGGTTTTTCTTCGGGGGTTGGCGTAAACGGTTCTATGACAATTTGCGCGCTCAAACCGTGGAAATTTTCATTAACGTTGCTTGCGGCTATGCGCACATAATATGTCCCGGCTGTTAGTCCTGTAATTGACGTTCCTGTAGCCATAACCCAACCCTCTGAACCTGTCAGCCCACTGCTGTTATTCGGTTTATATTCCATAAGAGCCGTTGTTCCGGTAATCGCCCCATCGTTGCCGACAAAAGTGCAGTCGGTTTTTCCTAAGGTGGGGGCAGGGGGGCGGCTCGGAATAGGCAACTCTTGAGCTTCTGAATCTGTTGTAGTAGTGCCATTGCCCTTTCGGACAATGTTTAGGGTGGTATCAAGCCAAGCGGCGATAATTGAATATTCAGTTTGGGTTGAAGTGTCACCGCTTGAATTAAATTCATAAGTGCCGCCGGAAGATAAGCCGAAAAGTTTTTCGGTTTCATAGTTTATTTGCGCAGTTGGCTTAGGCTCGGGGGTTGTAGGCGGCCCGAGATAAGTCAAAATCAAAGCCCCACTCACAACCGAAAATTGAAATCTGTCAGTGTCTATTTCTTTTATGAAGTTTACGCTTCCGACAACACTGCTGATTAAAATAAGCGTTTCGTCTTTGAGCAAGCCGAGAGGGCCGGTTAAAATCAACTCAACTTCATCTTCGGTTATCGCGCTGATGTCAAGAGAGCCGCCGTCAACCGCCAACAATGTATCAGCGGTATTCGCGCCGGTTATATCAAATGCAAACTCTGTGATGTTTATAGTCGGCTCTCCCTTAATGTTCATTTCATAATCTTTTTGGGCATATAACGTTTTAGTCTTAAAATTAACCTCGCCAGATTCATGTTCATAGCCATCGTAAGATTGGAACAAGTTAATTTCTTTTACATTAACGCGTTCAGCCGTCAGCGAAGCACTCCCACCTTTACCATCGGTAAAGAGCAAACTCTCATCATAAACCTCACCCTCAATGTCGCCGCCATTAAGGGTATACTTTATGCCATCCGCTACGTAAAGTGCCGTTGCGTTTTCATTTTTTATAGTGCCATCGTTCATGATAAAGGTAGAATTGACATTTAATGCTGGCATCCAACTATTGTAACAGCCCGGACCCGGTGAGCATGTACAAACAACTTCTATTGAGCCGCCCGACATCAAAAATGTTCCTCCGCCGGTTGTGGTAACCGGCGGACTCCAGTGGTCACAATTTATGGCTGTTACAGCATTCCAGTCTACGGTAAAACCGCTCGGCACAGTTAAAAAAACATCTGATGTTGCTGTGCTACCTGTTCCCGTGACAGTTAAAGTTTTATTTGGCATGTCAATGGCTACAGAAAACCCATTGTTTTCTAAGACTTCGATTAATCCTAATAAAGTGCCGTCTCCCCAATTATTCGGTCCGCTCAAAGTTGCCCCATCGTATTCCCAGTTTCTTTGAGTTCCAAATTCAAATTCAAAGGTCAGCGATATATCGGAAGTGGCATGATATGTATAACTATATTTTGCGTTTATATCTAATACATTTTCAAGATAATCTAAAACTTCGCCAAGCTCAGCGTTACCAAAGCCAATGGCAAGAAGTTTGCTTTCAGCTTCTGAACGCTCATATTTTAAGTTGGTTTGTCTTAAATAAACGTTTGCCCAATTAGTGCCGTCAAATTCCCAACTACTCTCGAATCTACCACCGCATAAAAAATTGGAATTGATAGTATAATAGGGTGCTGATAGTGTATAATTAATTTCATAAATAAACCCTTCATAATCGTCAAATAGCGCGAACAATTCATCGACTTGAGATGAAGTAAAGTCATCTTCTAACGTTTGTCGTATAGTATTTAAATCAATAGCTTCATTACGACAGCAATAACATAATTCGATTGTCGGTGGCACGCCATTACCCAAGTTGGTCTTGGTAATTGATATTTTGCCACCTTCGCAAAAATCGAAGGTAAGAGTACCATAATAAGCGTTCCATTGTGAGTCAGTGAAAGCCGGATTTGTGCAGTTGCCGCAGTCGCTCATAAAATCTTCTATTATCTGTATAAGGTTAGCCATATTTGAGTTGCCGGGGTCTCTCGCCTCAAGATGTGCTTTAAGAGAATTCCAATCGTCAGAAAGTTCTTCGCATATACAAGGCTCAGTCCCGTATTTTTTGACGCTATTGCAAGAGAAGCAGAATTCATTTTTCGACTCACCGTCTTCGCCGGCGATTAAAGTTAGACTATTTAAGCCGATTTGACCAACGCTCATAGAAGCATCGCCGCCATCGCCGCCTTTGTATCCTTTAACGGTTTGATGAAAGTCGGCGTGTTTTCCGTCACCTATATTGACATTCACCCCTGTACCAAATGGTAAGGGTGAAGGTATGGTCGGTTTTGTTATAGGATTGTCTTCGTCCACCTCCACAAAGTCGCCGCTTTTACCTCCCCGTGGTAAATAAACAATGGTAGAGGTGCTTGATACTATATATCGCCCCTTTGAACCCGCGATATCGCCATCTAAACTTTTATTATCGGGTGGGGCAAAACTGGGATTCCCTTCCCAGAAATCGTTTTCGTCAGAACTATTCATACTGTATCCACGCCCGGGCGTTCCAAAATCATAGTATTCAATATCGTTTTTATCGGAGAAAAAGACATAGCCTGCGCCACCACCGCCGCCGCCGCGTGAATTTGAACTACTGTTATCTCCACCGCCGCCACCGCCACCGCCGCCTTGAATAATCAAATCGGCGGCTAAGTCTATGATGGAATCGTCGTTGGCATTGGCCGGAATAATTGAAATGCCGTTCATGGCGATTGTGCCGGCTATTAATAGTGATAAACCGGCGCGAAGTCTTTTGCGCTCTCTTCTTCTTGCTTGTCTGTTCATGGTACAAACCTGCCTTTCTATCGTCTTATCGTGGTTTAATTTTTTTATGGGTTTTTCCTGCTAAAGCTTGAAACTGTCTCAACAATTCGGCATATTTTTTTTCAAGCTGCTTATAATCACACTCTATTCGCGCTAATTTAGAGCGTAATCGAACACATTCGGTTTCTTCGTCTGCACTTGATGTTTCGGGACTCACTAAGGGTAACGCGCGCTCTGCTATTTCGTTGCCGGCGGCGGTTAAGAGTTTTTCCGTCCAAACCGGGCTGTCAGGCTCTAAGCCTGGCCATTCCTGCATGAGCATATTTTTGGGTACCTCCTTATTACTCACTTGCACTAATAAAGTCTCCCATTGGTCGAAAATAATGTTGTTTGCGTATTTTTTTTGGAATGTGTTTAAGCATAATATTCCAATCTTTTCTCTGTCTTGCGGCGTGAGTGTCATTAGAGAGCTTAGTGCTTTCGCCAAAACCTCAAGCTCTAAGCCCGGGGTGTTTTTCGCCAATGCCCCTATTTCGGGGGTGATTAAGGCGGCACTTGCAGCGCATGAGCTGTAGCCCACAAGCGGCAACGCGTGTGCTGATGCTTCTAAAAATACCATCGGTAAGCCTTCTGCGCGAAATGACGGCAGGCAGAAAATGTCTGCCGTTTTATAGTGAGTGCTTACATCTGAAACAGAGCCGGTAAATTCCACAAGTCTTTTAATGCCGAGCTTTGTCGCCATTATCTCGTAATATTGCATAAAAGGGCCGTCACCCACTAACTTGACTCGCCAATCGGGAAATTCGTTATGTAACAGCGCGAAAGCCCGTAACAACATCGAAAACCGTTTGTCATCTTCATTAAAACGTCCTACGGCTATAATTGTACGCGTTTTCTTTTCCCTTCGCGCTTTAAAATCAATATCGGCAGGTGGAGGAGCGGGGTTTCCGATTACACGCGCTTTCTTTCGGAGTACCTGCGGATAAAATGGTAGGTATTCTTCCAATAAAACCGTGAAAGCAGCGGCGCAAGACAATACACCAAAATGCTCATATGGTTCCCAACGCTCATAGACGAAAACTCGCGGGTCTGCCGCCTCACCATGCACAAAAGGTATATTTGTGTTCTTAAACAGCCACGGTAAATATAGGATTTCCGTGCCGCCGACAGATGCCGCACAAACGTCAAGCCCCGAGTTCGCTATTTTTTCGCGCGCTTGCTTTCGCCCCGAGTCGGTGTCTAAATTTAAGGTGAGCAGTTCGTGCTTATACGCCAAAGCTGACGTTGGTATTTTCGACGACGCTTTGCCTTCTTTGGCTATTATTGTGACACTATGCCCACGCTTAACCATTTCAGCCGCTATTTGGTCGATTAAACGAGTAATGCCAGTCCAGTCAAGCAGATGGGCGAAACTTATAAGGCCGATTTTCATTCTAATTCCTTCCGCAGTCGTTCATAATTTAATACCCACTCGTCCACCCCAAACTGTCCTATAGCGACACCCCAATCTTTTAAAAGCCCGGTGGCTATTTTTTTGTATAATTTATTTGAAGTTACACTTTGCCTAAAAGTTTCTATAGACATATAAAACTTGCTGTAATGAGCCAAGTTAAAATCGTATAAGGGGGCTAAACTGCATTTTCCGTTATTAGAATTTTTGTAATAAGCCCAATTAGACATATTTCTTCTTCTGTCGTCATTTCCTACAACAAAATCAAAAAGAATCGTAGCTGTTATATAATTTAACACCGCTTGTTTGTCCTGAACAAATCTTCTGTAAGCATACGCCATAGCCGCGATGTTATGCCCGTTTGAGCCTTCCATTTTTGTTTTGACATTCCAACTCAGAGGGATTAGCATATTGTCGGTGTCTGTTAAATTTTCTATATATATTGTGCTGTCCATATCTTCTAACAAAATGTCGTTATTAAATTTGTCGCTGCTGAGCCACTCTTTATTTTTAAGCACAGCCCAACCTTTGCAGGTTTTTATCCCTAATCTATGCGCCAACGCTAACGCTAACATCTCAGCGCGCGCCATTTGAGGTTTCAAGGATTTCTCTATATATAACTCGCCGTTTATCCGTTCCCACGTTTTTAAGAAAGAGCCGCCCAATTCTCTTGAAGGGACTGTCTTTCCGTAGCCCCATTCAGTTCGGTGGTTAACAAATTCATTAAAATAAGGCGTTATGTCCTTAAATTCAGTAGAGCTGTCCCACCTATACTTAATCCAATAACAATCGGATAAAGACATTCTTCTCTTAGAAAGCCTTTCGTCAATGCTATTTGCTTTATCTAAAACATCTTTAGCGGCTACATTAGTTCTTATGAATTGTCTGGCTTTCACCCAGTTTGAAAAATCGTGTTCGTCTCTTATTCTGACAGGGCATAATTGTTTATTTAACACCTTATTGTTAACTATGTCATACACCGGCACGTCTTTGCACATAATCACAGCCATTATATTTATTACCTCACTGAACACATTTATTAAATTATAACATATTTAATTAACAAAATCAATACTTTTTAGGAAATGTTTAAAAATTTTTCGGAATAAGCTGGCAAATATTCAAATAAGTGATTTTTGATTGAAAAATTTTTATAAAACACTTGACATTAACGGATAAATATGTTAAAATTTTTAAATGTAGGTTTATGAACCTACTCCTTGCTCACAGACTAATCTGTGGGACTAAAGTCTAAAAGGAGGTTATTATGGCAAAATTGGGCGAAAAGTATGAGGCCGTCGTGGTTTTTTCACTCGTTGGCGGCGATGACAACGTTAAGGGGTTAGTTGAGAAGTTTTCTAATCTAATCAAGGGACAAGCAGAACTCGTAGGGGTTGAAGAATGGGGAAAACGTCGCTTGGCTTATCCGATTAACTATGAAAACGACGGTTATTATGTACTCTATAGCTTCGACTGTAAACCGGATTTTCCGCGTGAATTTGAGAGAGTTATAAACATAACCGATGGCGTGTTGCGTTCGTTGGTTACTGTCCGCGTGCAACCTGCACAAGTGGCAGGGTAACAGCACGTTTGTGCAGAAAGGACATGATTAAAAATGTATAATAAAGTGGTTCTTATGGGTCGCATTTGTAATGAGCTTGAATTGAAGACCACGCCTAACGGGGTTTCAGTGCTTTCGTTTCGTATAGCGGTTGAGCGCAGTTTCGCCGCAAAGGGAGAGGAAAGAAAAACCGACTTCTTTAATGTGGTGTCATGGCGAAGCACCGCTGAATTTATCAACCGCTTTTTCAGCAAAGGCAGAATGATAATTATAGACGGGCAACTTCAAAACAGGGAATACGTTGACAGAAACAACGTAAACAGAACTATGGCAGAAATTGTTGTGGACAGTGCAAGCTTTACCGGTGAACCGAAAGCAGGGATAAATACTGCCGGCTCGTATCAAAGCCAGGGTAGCTATCAAGCACCACCGCCGCCACCACCACACCCGGGACAATCCACCAACAATATCCCCCCTGCCTTGTCACAGGGTGAGCCGCAAGATTTTGTCGATTTAAGCGACAGCGATGATGATTATCCATTCTAACCGGCGAGCCGCCGGTAAATCAATTTAAAAATAAGAAAGGGAACATATAATGAGCGAAAGAAGAGAATCTTTTGACAGAAGTTCGCGCCCTATGAAAAGGACGCGTAAGAAAGTTTGTCAATTTTGTGTTGACCGCGCTGAATTTATTGATTATAAAGATGTGAATAAACTCAAAAAGTGCATGACCGAGCGTTCTAAAATTCTGCCGCGCAGAGTAACAGGCGCGTGCGCTTATCACCAAAGAGAGCTTACAACAGCTATCAAAAAAGCAAGACAAATAGCACTTATTCCTTATGTTTCAGACTGATGACAGTTGACAGTGTACAGTTGAGAGTTGACAGTTTTGGTGTCCGCTTGCGCGGACGGATTTAAAATTATAACAATTACGCCGCCCGACACAAACGAGTGTTGGGCGGCGTGGTTCTTATAAAAACTTATCTTTTAGCTTTTCGATTGCGCGTTTTTCTATTCTTGATACGTAAGAGCGTGAGATGTTTAGCGTTGCCGCGACTTCTCGTTGGGTCATTGTTTTTCCGGGCGGTGCGTTTTCACAGGCGAGACCGTATCTCATGCAGATTATTTTTCTTTCGCGTTTGTCTAATACTGCGTTTATGCTGTTGTATAGTTTTTCTGAATCGATAATCAAGTCTACCTGGTCGTCAACGCAACAGGGGTCTCTGAACAGGTCGGCTAAGGAAAGTTGGTTGCCGTCTTTGTCAATATCTATTGAATCGTGTATGTAGACCTCACTTGACTGGCGTTTTGTTTTGCGAAAGTGCATTTTAATTTGATTGTCAATACATTTGCTCGCATATGTGCTGAAACTGATTTGTTTATTCGAGTCAAATGTTCGCGCGGCGTTGATAAGCCCAATCGTCCCTATTGAAATTAAATCTTCTTGCTCTCTCGAGTCTGAATAATTGCGGCGCACTATAAACGCGACTAACCTTAAATTATGTTCAATCAGCTTATTTCGCGCGCTCTCATCGCCCGCCTCAATTTTGTCTAACAATTCGCGTTCTTCTTTTTTTGTGAGCTGACGAGGAAAAGCACCGCCATATTCCAAATGAAGCGCGAAATAAAGCAGATTTTGCAGTGATAATTGAATTAATGTTGAAAGCATAGTGAATAATGTCCTTTATTGTAGTATTTAGCAACATTATAATAATATGAGAAAAATTAAAGATTTAGAACAGTTAGCAAAATATAATATATATTGTGTAGTAAAATAAGCTTCTGTCAATTTTAACCAAATAAGCCTTGTGAAATTTGTTGAATTTAACGTTATGAATTTTTAAAAATACCCTTGACTATTGAAAAAAAATATATTATAATGATAGTGTGAACAATAATACATAAAATCACAAATATAATTATTTTTAGGAGGATTATTTATGTTACAGGAAAAATTGAGAAGACTCAGAAGCAAAAAGGGCTTTACATTAGTCGAGTTAATCGTGGTCGTTGCGATTATCGCTGTATTAGCCGCAATTCTCGTTCCTTTGATGGGGAACTACCTGCATGATTCCAGAGTAAGCACTGCTACCGCGGGCGCCACCACAATCAGAAACATCGCAAACGGTGCTATGGCTAAAGCTACAGCTAACGGGCGTGACAGAAAACAAATCAATACCGTGCAAATTATAGGCGTTGATATTATAAGTGGTGCTCCGGCTGTTTATACCGTTGCAGGCGGTGCTGCTACGGCTATAATTCCGACTACGTCAAACGCCGACTGGAACGCAAATGGCACCGGCATTGTTACGTTCGCGGAAGAAATTAGAGAGCAATTAATCGGTTCGGGTGCCAGTGATGGTGCCGGCGTAATCGGAATTTGGGGTAATCGTGTAATGGGTTCTGCGTTCACCCAGTCCGTTGATACTGTTACTCCTGGTGCTACAGTAGGACAGTTGTCCACTCTCCTTGAATCAGGTCCGGGAACGTCTCTTGCAGATATGACTCCTTTGGCTTCCGGTGCTTTACCAGGCGCGTTTCTCCCTGCTGCTATTGACGACAGAAATGTTGTTATTGCCCCAGGTAGTCCTATGGAAGGTTCAGTAGTCGGCTATGCTTAATGTTTAAAACTTGAAGCTTTTTAGTCTTCTTAAAACCTCGCCCCTTGCCCTTTTGGGTTGGGGGTGGGGTTTTACATCTCTATTGACATTTGGGGTTGGTTAGTGTATAATAATATGTGTATCATGGTTGCTGTGGGAGGTGTAATTTTGAAATTTGAATGGAACGAAATAAAAAACAACAGTAACATTGAAAAACACGATGTGTCCTTTGAGGAAGCGATGACCGTTTTCAAAGACAAAAAAGCTGTTTTGGTGTATGACAAACAACATTCAGATGAAGAAGACAGATTCAACATTATAGGAATATCTCAAATGTCTAAACTCCTGATTGTTTGTCATTGTTATCGCGAAAATGATACGATTATCAGAATTATTTCCGCAAGAAAACCAACCAAAACCGAAGTCAAGTGTTATGAGAGGGGATATTAAAATGAAAAAACAAGAAATATTTGAAATGCCTGATTTTGAATACACTCCGCAAGGTTTTGAGGAGTTAAAAAAGGCACTTAAAGAAGGAAAAATAGTCAGAAATCCTTTTGCAAAATACTATAGCGAAAAGGTTGAAGTTACCGTTGCTCGTGAGATTGTTCCTGTTCGCTCTGCTCATATGTTTAAAACTTGAAGCTTTTTATAGGTGTTTGTGGGCGTAGATGACGGGAGGGGAGGGGAGATGACGGGACGGGCAAGCCCGTCCCCTACTATTTTTTACGATTTTTAAAAAAGCCCTTGACAAAATTTATAAAATATGTTATTATGATAAAAACAGGGCAAGACTTTCAACGGTTGCGTCCATTTTGCGTAAACTAAGTAACCGCTACTTTGGAACGTGGGCGGTTACTTTTTTATGTTGAACATTGCTATGATAGCAACTATTGAGATTAACGTTATAGATATGACGTAAGCAATCTCCATAAGAACACCTCCTTTCGGAAGTGAACGCAACCGTCCGGCACAACGCCGTTTTCAATCTTACCCTGACCGGGTTTCCCCGATAAATACATTATACTACAAAATTCGAGATAATTCAATAGTTTTTAAAAAATTAAAAAACTTGACATTTGCGGTTGTTTAGTGTATAATATAAGCGGAGGTGATTATTATGGCAAACACACGTTCAAGCGGTATGCACATTCGGGTTAATCCCGACATAAAAACAGCGGTTGAGCCTATTCTTTCGGCAATAGGATTGTCTTTCAGCGATGTTTTCAACCTTACTCTAAGGCAAATCTATCTTAAAAGGCGTATCCCCTTTGACTTGTCGGCGGTTCAACTTACTGAAAACGGCTATACACCTGAATTTGAAGCCGAGGTCTTAGCAGAAGCCGAAGAGCTTTATGAGGCGGTTGCGAATGGGACGGCGAAAATGTACAACAGCGTTGAAGAAATGAATGCGGCTTTAGATGCGGAGGAAGATGACGATGAAGGATTATCGCGAGTGCCACATCGACGGCATGGGAGACTGGTTGCTCGTATATCAAAAACGTGATAAAGATTTAATCCTGTATCTTTACGGAACGGGAAGCCATATAGATTTGTTGGGGTTGTGAGATTGTTCTCGTTCGCACTGCTCATATGTTTAAAACTTGGAGCTTTTTATAGGTGTTTGTGGGACGTAGATGACGGGACGGGCAAGCCCACCCCCTACAATAATTGTCAATTGTCAATTGTACATTGTCAATTGTCATCAGCTGCCGTCAACGCCTTAACCAACTCTGCCGCGCAGGAGGTTGGTTTTGAGCCGCAGGTTATTTCTTTGAGCTTTTCTTTAACCTCTTCAACCTTTCTGCCCTCGCACAACGCGCTTACTGCCTTTCCGAAGCCATTACAGCCGGAAGAAAATTGAACGTTACTTACTTTGTCGTCATTGAGTTCAAATGCGATTTTTTTGGCGCAAACGCCTTTTGGAGTATATTCGTAATGCATAATTTCAAACATGTCCTTTCTATTATTATTATTTATATGCTTATATATGTATCTCTTTTTTGCACAAAGCTTTCATCTTGACAAGTGACTCGGGCGGTGTTATGTTGTCGCCTATGGATATGGCGTAGTGGTTATAAAACCCGTGAAAATCAGAGCCGCCGGTAGTAATCAGCCCGTATTTATCGGCAATTTCAATAAGCTTTTGTCTGTCGTCGGGTTCACTTAAACTTCTGTGCCACACCTCGACCCCGTCTATTTCGCCTTTTTGGGCGAGTTCTTCAACTAAATCAAAGTTGTTATAAACGTTGGGGTGGGCTAACACTGCCAAACCGCCTGACGAGTGAATCAGCTGAAGCGCGAAATGCACTTCGGGGTATTCGTGTATTTCGTGTTTCACCTCCTCGGCGCAAAGCCCTGAGTTTATGTCAAATATTTCGTTATAAATGTCGCCGTAAAGGTCAATCGTATAGCCGTAATCCATGAGCGCGTGCATAATGTGGCAACGATAAATAGCCTTGCTTCCGCCGGCGTATCGCGCTATGTTATCAAGAGAGATTGGATATTTTGACACCACTTTGTTGGCCATGTTCCTTCCGCGTTTTTTGCGGTTTTCGGTGGTTCGCAAACACAATCCCTCTAAACGGTCAGGCTTTGCGGGCATATAACAAAGAATATGCGCCTTGACTCCGCGTGAGCCGTCAAATGCGGATATTTCCACAGCCGGAATAATTTTCACGCCATAACGTTTTCCCAATACAGCCGCACGCGACAAAGATGACAAGGTGTCATGGTCGGTGATGGCAAGGTGAGTCACACCCGCACGTTTCGCTTGAGAAATAACCTCTTCTATTCCAAGCGAGCCGTCAGATAACGTTGTGTGGCAGTGTAGGTCAGCTTTCATAATTTCAGACATGTCCTTTCTGCACAAATGTGCTTTGAAAGTATGCTTTTCCTATTTATACGGGATTTCACTTTCAAATTTAATCCCTTCACACTATTAATAATACTATTATAACATTTTTTAACAATAAAATCAATCATTTAAAAAACTTTATTTTTAAAGCGGAAGAAATTAACAAGCATAACCCTGCAAAAACCTTGAAAACTATGGATATATTTAAAATTTTTTAAAAGGAATGTGTTTATGCAAATTACTAATAAAGAATACGGTGAGATAGTCAAGCTTCGTTCACCCAATACCAAAGTCGCTGTCACCTGCACAAAGGCATTTTTGTTTGGCGGAATTATCTGCACCATCGGTGAAGGGTTCAATAATCTTTATGGCTTTTTGGGGGCAGACACTAAAACGGCCGGAACTCTCACTGCCGTTACTCTAATATTCATTGCCGCACTTCTGACTGCGTTTAAGCTCTATCATCGAATGGCGCGACACGGTGGGGCAGGAACACTCGTCCCCATCACCGGTTTTGCAAACGCCGTTGTTTCATCGGGAATCGAATATAAATCAGAAGGCTATGTAATGGGGATTGGCTCTAAAATGTTTCTGATAGCCGGCCCGGTTCTCGTCTACAGCGTTTTGACATCAGTTGTCTACGGCATAATATTACGATTGACGATTTATTAATGGTTTATTAATGGAAGGGGCTAAAATTTGAAAATAAATCCCCGTAAATATGGGAAAACACACTTTCAAAGAGCATTTGTGCAGAAAGGGGATGTCTAAATATGAGCTTGTATTTGAGCAAAGGCACTATAGAATTACAGAGCGCGCCGTCAATTAAGTCGTTCGCGGCGGCTGTGGGTAAAAAAGAGGGGGAAGGCCCCCTTAAAAACAGCTTTGATTATATAGCAGATGACATTACACTCGGAGGAAAAAGCTTTGAGAAATCTGAGGGATTATTACAGCAAAACGCATTAAGACTCGCGCTGAAAAAAGGAGAGTTGTCTGAATCGGATATAAGCTTTTCGTTTGCGGGCGACCTGCTTAATCAATGCACGGGTTCGTCATATGGCTTGCGCGAGTTTTCTTTTCCGTATATCGGAATCTACGGAGCTTGCTCTAACATGGCAGAAACATTAGCCCTTGCGGCTCTGTTTATTGACAACGGCATCGGCACTAACGCGGTGGCAATTACTTCATCGCATTTTTGCGCGGCAGAAAGGCAATATCGATTTCCACTGAACTACGGCGGTGTAAGAACAGCAACCTCGCAGTGGACAGTCACGGGGGCAGGTTGCGCAATAGTCGCGGCGCACGATAAACCGCCCTATGTAAAGTCGCTGACATTCGGCTCAATCACCGATATGGGAGTCAAAGATGCAAACAACATGGGTGCGGCAATGGCAGGCGCGGCATACGAAACAATCAGCGCGCACTTAGCAAATACGGGGCAGAGTATCGACTCGTTTGATTATATAATAACCGGCGATTTAGGAGAAGTTGGCAGTAAATTGCTGTATGATTTATTTAACCGCGATAACATTCCCATTAAAGAAAAGCATAAAGATTGCGGAACTATGATATACGATTTAAATCAACAAAACGTAAACTCTGGCGGAAGCGGTTGTGGTTGTAGCGCGAGCGTGTTATGCGGATATATACTGCAAGAATTGGCGCAAGGAAAAATGAAAAACGTTCTGTTCACGGCAACGGGCGCGCTTTTATCGCCAACCATGACACATCAAGGAGAGACAATACCATGTATAGCGCATGCGGTGCAACTGACGGACAATTGACGAACAGTTGACAGTTGACAGTGGAGAATTAAAATTTATAAAGGTTGGTTCTTTTTTTATGGAATATTTATGGGCTTTTGTTGTTGGGGGATTGTTGTGTGTTGTGGGGCAACTTTTGATTGATTATACGAAACTTACTACGGCACGAATATTGACTTTGTTTGCGGTGTTGGGGGTAATATTGGGAGCTGTCGGAGTGTATACTCCTTTGGTAGAGTTAGCAGGAGCAGGGGCAACAGTTCCGCTTACCGGATTTGGCTATCTGCTTGCCGAAGGCGTTAAAACTGCCGTTGCCGAACAAGGGCTACTCGGCGCACTGACAGGAGGACTAACAGCCGCATCAGGAGGCATAGCAGCAGTAATCATCTTCGCACTGCTTGCAGGTGTGATTTTTAAGCCGGCGGATAGGCAATGACGCGACAGTTGACAGTTGACAATTGAGAGTTGACAGTTATTGTGTCCGCTTGCGCGGACGGATTGTAGGGGACGGGCTTGCCCGTCCCGAATAAACACCTAAAATTCACCGCTTACCATAACAAAAACAACTCACCAAATGGTCATTCACAACCCCGATTGCCTGCAAATAAGCGTAAATAATCGTTGTCCCGACAAATTTGAATCCGCGCTTTTTCAAATCCTTGCTAATCGTGTCACTTAGCGGAGTTGAAGTTGGAACATCACTCATCGAACGCCATTTATTTTTGATAGTTTTACCCTTCGTGAAACCCCATAAATAAGCATCAAAACTGCCGAATTCCTTTTGAATTTCAAGTGTACGTTCGGCGTTGTTAATAATTGCGCGGATTTTCAACCTATTGCGCACAATCCCGCTGTTTTGCATGAGTTCATTGAATTTTGTTTCGTCATAAGCCGCGACTGTTTCAATATGAAAATTGTCAAACGCTTTCTCGAAATTTTCTTGTTTGTACAAAATCGTCTTCCACATAAGCCCTGCCTGCATTAAATCAAGACAAAGCTTCCCGAACAACTTTTGGTCGTCATGTTCGGGAACACCCCATATTTCATCATGGTATTTCGACATCTTTTCATCGTTTTCAGCCCACGAACAGCGAATTACTTGAGTTTTCAAACTTTTGGTCTCCTTTTTTACATTTATTATAGTGTAGAGAACATGAATCAGAAATCGCCCTTATAAATCCTGACAAGTTGTTCAAACACTGCGATGAGTCTCATTTTATCCTTATCGGGTATGTCTCTTAAAGCGTATTTAATAGCATAGCAAGCTTCTGTATCATCAATTTCGCCGCTAAAGTCAAGCAGGCGAGAGGGCGAAATTTTTAAAACCGCGCTTATTTTTAATAAGGTATCAATTGTGGGGCAACGTTCACCGCGCTCAATTATTCCAAGATAAACAGAGCTTATTTCCGCCTCAAACGCAAGCTCTTCTTGACTTTTACCGCTCAAAGAGCGGTATTTTTTTAAATTATTACCGAAATTTATTTGAATCGCCTTTTTATCCATGTCGATACCCCTATACTAAAACAACTTTAATATAAGTTTATCTATAATATATAAAATACTCAACCTAATATATTATGTCAAAATATATAATATAGTATTGACAGGGGCAAAAATTTATGCTATACTTGTCAATAGGCGTAAATCAATGCCGAAAAAACTTTTTGGAGGGAAATATGAAAAATTTAGCACCGCAAATTGAAACAGAAGATATGAAAATAATCGGGGAGTTAAAAAATATTCCGGATAGAGTGATTTCAAGAGTATCTCAGGGGGTTAGTGTTATGACAGAGTATTTTGGATTAGAAAGTACACATGAGCAGGCTAAAGCGAAATATATAAAAAAATCTAAAACAGCAAATAAATTTTTTCTCATAGTTTCTGTTGTTGTTTTAAGTGCGCTTTGCGCGTTATTTTTAGTAGCGAATAATAAGGAGTTGATGGGTGGATTAGGGAGTGTCTTAGGGGTTATCATTGCACTTGGAGTCATGACAATCTTGCATGGTGCTCTCTTTGTTAGTGCAGGGAATAGGGGCATAATTCAAGATATTAAAGTTAAAAGTAAGGATAGGAACATGTTGTTTCCGGTTTCATTTGAAAAAGATTTGATGGCACTTTGTGATAAAATGAATGTGGATTGGCATACCACGGGACTTGATGAAACCGGTCAAATTGGGGGAGGAAGCACGTTTATTGCCGGAGGAATTATAGGATTAACTGTCAGCGGTATTTTTGCCCTCGGACAGTATGCCTATGGACAGCATAAAAAGAATCAATTAAAAATCGTCTCGAATATAGTTTCATACTGGGAACTATAAACCGTTAAGTGTAAATGGAATAATCTTCCAAAAATAACCAATACTTTTATTGCGGCAAAACAGGGCAACGCTGAAGAGCGACCCGACGCGTCCGC
>WRLV01000028.1 GCA_009777445.1 Oscillospiraceae bacterium
TGTCTTCTTGCTTTTGGTACGAAGTTTTACGTCTATAATCGCCAATTTATCGCCGTCATAGTCTCGTAATAAATGAGGGTCAGCTATTTCAATCTCGTCATAATCATCATCGGACAATAGCAAAAAAGCTTTCAAAAACCTCGTAAGGTCACCCATATCGCGCTCGTCTGCAAAGAAGAGCCGAAATACAACATCGCTTTTAACAGGCAAAATCGCCTTTATAATTCTACTGCTCAAAATAACACCTCGCTTTCTGTAATATTATTTTAGCATATTTGATTTTAAAAGTCAACCAATAAATTTATATATAACACCACCGCCCGACACATAACTGCCGGGCGGTGTTCAATTTGCGATAGACAATGTAGTGGACGGGCTTGCCCGTCCCCTACAATAATTGTCAATTGTCAATTGTACATTGTCAATTGTTCGTCAATTGTCCATCAACTGCCCAATATTCCTCTTTCTCATTCCTATGCGGTCTGCCCATTAGCATTTTCAGTGCTTCAATGGGCAGGGCATTGTCGAAACAGATTGCGCATAGGCGGTCTATAATCGGAACGCTTACACCGCGTTCTTTTGCTATTTCGCTTGCGATTTTTGCACAGGCGTAGCCTTCGACTGTGCCGACGTGTTTCACTGCTTCTTTGGCGGGCATTGCCTTTTCGCCAATCATTACCCCGGCGCGGTGGTTGCGTGAGTGTCGCGATGTGCAGGTAACGATTAAGTCTCCGATGCCCGAAAGCCCGGTAAAGGTCTCCCACTTCGCGCCCATGCTTACCCCCAATCGGGTAATTTCGGCAAGCCCGCGTGTCATAAGTGCGGCTAAAGTATTATCGCCATACCCCATGCCCTGAACGATTCCGCAACAAAGGGCGATGGGGTTTTTTAACGCCCCACCTAACTCACACCCGACAACATCATCCGAAAGATATATTCTAAACCACTCATTTTGCAATTTTTCTTGGACTGTCAAAGCCGCGGCGGTGTCTTTGCTTGCGCATGTAACCGTTGTAGGCATACCCCTGCCCACCTCTTCGGCGTGGCACGGGCCGGTCAACACTACAACGGGTGAGCGGGGGAAGAACTCTGCAATTACTTCACTTTGAAGTTTATGCGTCTTCTCCTCAAAACCTTTGCCCACATTTACAATAGTTTTGGCTTTTATAAAAGCGGCTTTTTCAGCCACCTCTCTTATAACAGCAGAGGGAATGGCGAAAACAAGAAAATCACATTCCCCAACAGATGAAATGTCGGTGGTTATATTTATACCGGGCGGAATTTTCACCCCCGGTAATAGTTTTTTATGCTCCTTGTCACGAATAATGGCATCTCTTTCGTCTTGAAACTTAGTCCAAACATTAACCGTGTGTCCCGCATTCGCAAACATTACGGCTAACGCTGTGCCGAAGCCACAGCCTAAAATTGTGATTGTTGATTTGTTTGACATATCACACCTAATCCTTTAACCCTCTAACTCTCTAAGCCTCTAACCCTCTAACCCTTATTGCCGAGTTTCTTCTCTGTCCCGGCGCGAAGCCGCTTTATGTTTTCGCGGTGCATAACAATGACGAGCAAGCTAATTATTGCACTTAAGGCGCAGTTAACCCATGCTGTCGGCTCTTCTCTAATAAGGCTTAATATTAACACGCAAACGAAATACAAAGAGCCGGCAATAACCGAACCTAACGAAACATAGCGTGTAATTGCCACTATTATGGCGAAAATGCTGATTAAAATAGTGGCACTAATCCAGTCAACGGCATAAAGAACAGAAACCGCCACTAAAACGCCTTTTCCCCCTTTAAATCCGTAATAAACAGGGAACACATGCCCGAGTACCCCAAACACTGATGCCAAATATCCGACATAATTCATCCCGTTAGTAATGTCTGCTGTGTCAATTCCACAAAGGTATAAAAACGCCAAACGGACTGAAATAACAGCCAACACGCCTTTTGAGACATCTAAAAACAACACCGCCGCCGCCGTCAATTTCCCCTGCGTACGCAAAGCATTAGTAAGCCCGGCGTTACCCGAGCCCTGTTCTCTTATATCGCCGCCCGACTTAAACTTAGTGAGCATAATAGCAGGATTAAACCCACAAATAAGATAAGGCAACAAAGCAGCAAGAAAAAAGCATAAAATTAACATGAAGCTACTCTTTCCTTTCTCTTACAACAATTCTAATTGGGGTTCCGTCGAGAGAGAAGGCCTCTCTTATTTGGTTTTCTATATATCGCTGATACGAAAAATGGAAAAGCTGTTCGCTGTTGCAGAAAACGACAAATGTGGGGGGCTTTACACTCGCTTGTGTCATGTAATAGATTTTCAGGCGTTTTCCGCGGTCGGTGGGCGGCTGAACTCTTGCCGTGGCTACCGATAAAAGGTCGTTTAGTTTTCCTGTTGTAATGCGGCGTGCGTTTTGTTCGCTTGTTACTTTTATAAGCTCAAATAACCTGTCAATGCGTTGCCCCGTGAGTGCCGATATAAACACAAACGGCGCGTATGACATAAATGAAAAGCCGCTTTTAAGCTCATTTTCGTATTTCTTCATGGTTTTGCCGTCTTTCTCAATCGAGTCCCACTTGTTTACGGCAATAACGGTTGCCTTACCCTTTTCGTGGGCATAACCGGCAACCTTGCTGTCTTGTTCGGTGAACCCTTCGTTGGCATCTATGAGCATAACGCAAACGTCAGCGCGTTCAACCGCCATATATGCACGAAGCACGGAATATCTCTCAATGTTTTCATTGACCTTTGATTTTCTTCTTATTCCGGCGGTGTCAATAAAGACGAACTTGTTATCGCCTTTAGTGATAACAGTGTCAATCGCATCTCTCGTAGTACCCGCTATTGGGGACACTATAACTCTTTGTTCACCCGCTATTTTGTTGATTAGTGATGATTTTCCGACATTGGGTTTTCCAATCACCGCCACTTTTATATAGTCATCGTCATATTCATCGCCGTCATGCGGTGGCAACAGCTCAACAACCTTGTCTAAAAGGTCACCTGTGCCATGTCCATGCACTGACGACACAGGGAACGGTTCATCTAACCCCAAGTTATAAAACTCGTAAACCTCATCGGGAACGCCCCCGGTGGTGTCGCATTTATTAACGCATAGCACAATAGGCTTTCCCGACTTTTGAAGAATTGAAGCAACGTCACTGTCAGTTGAGGTAACGCCCGATTTTAAATCAGTAACCAAAATAATCACATCTGCGCTGTCGATGGCTAATTGCGCTTGAAACCGCATTTGACTTAGTATAATATCTTTTGAATCAGGCTCAATTCCCCCTGTGTCAACCAACATAAAGTTGCGATTTTTCCATTCAGCTTTGCCGTAAATGCGGTCGCGAGTAACGCCGGGTGTGTCGTCAACTATAGACGTACGCCGCCCGGTGATTTTATTAAAGAGGGTTGACTTTCCCACATTAGGGCGACCAACCACCGCAACAATGTTCGCCATTTTTTTCAAAAATGTCCTTTCTATACTATCGCATTAACTAACGACATGCCATCATTTTCAACAAGTTGTACTTTTATACCGAGTTTTTCTTCTACGTCTAAGATAGTCTTTCCGTCTAAAAATAAGCCGTCAACGTTCAGCATGGTTTTCGGGAGCAATAACTGCTCCCCTAAATCTTTGCCGCTTAGCTGTTCGATTATATCATATGCCGTTATTAAACCTGCTACGGTTATAGTTTCGCCGAAAAAGTTGTTTGTTATTCCGTAAACGCGCAGGTTCGGATTAACCGCGCCGACTAACTCGCTAATAAGCGGTTGAGCTAATAATCCTGTTGCTATTGACATGCGCGAGGTTGCGCGCCTTTCGCGAATAGCGTTTACGAACTCTTCACGAAAGCTTCTCCACATTCCAACACCATTTTCATATTGAGGATAATCTTCATAATAATTTTCGGGTGGAATGTCTTTGCGCGCCGTCAAAAAAAACTCATCGGCGGCATAAACCAATCTCTTTTTATGCTTACGCTCCATTTGAGCCCCAAAACTGTCAACTATTTTTATTACATCTTCAGCCGATTCTTTAGTGAAAGTGTCTAAGTGAAAAAGCGAGTCGCGGAATTTAGTCAACCCTGCGGGAACACAGGCAATGCTCTCAACATTGGGGAAAAGAGCGGTTAAGTCGGATAGAGTCCGCTCTAATTCAACGCCATCGTTTATTCCGCGGCACACCACAATTTGACAATTGATTGGCGGACACGATGAGTTTGCAATTTTGTAGAGGTATTTCAGTGACTCGCCTGCACGAGGGTTGTTCAGCATAAAGTCGCGAAGTTTCGGGTTGGTGGTGTGAACCGAGATGTTAAGGCTGAGTTTCATCTCGATAATTCGCTCAACGTCACTTTCTTCAAGATTGGTGAGTGTAATATAGTTTCCCTGCAAAAACGAAAGGCGTGAGTCGTCATCTTTGAAATAAAGGCTGTCACGCAATCCGCACGGCAATTGGGAGATGAAGCAGAAAATGCAGCTGTTGCGGCAACTTTGTTTTTGCGCCATAAGAAAACTCTCAAACTCTAAACCAGGCTCCCAAAACTCACCTTTTCCGATTAGAACTCGTTCTATCGGCGGCTCGCCCGGAGCTGAAGTTAAACCCGCGCGTGAGCTATTGCAAATAGAACAAACATGTTCTCGGTCTGCCTGCGGCGGCTCGCCGCAAGAGAATAGAATTTTTGCACTTTTGTCATGAAGATAATATTGATAGTCTAAGACATCATTTATTTTATGCCCGTTTATAGAAATAAGAGTGTCTCCCGCTCGTATGCCGGCTTTCCACGCATCAGAACCGGGTCTGACTTTTGCTACTTTTGGATGTTTACTATTTTGCACCGTCAGTAGCCGCCTTTAGATTTTTAGGTTTTTCTTTTTTTTCCGGTGTCTTTACATTTTGACAGACTGCAAGCCCTAATACCGCCATAAACATCGGGTATACCTGCACCATTGTGACCCCGAAAAATGCCCCGACAAGATAGGCGAATGCCCCCGACAAGAATGCTATATCACATGCTCTTAGTGCTTTTTTGTTTCTTAAGGCGCGCCAAAAGACCATAAAGCAACCCATTGTGTAGGCAAGTCCTGCAATAATACCGAAAAAGGCGGTTTGTTGCAGATATTCGTTGTGCGTGCGCTGTGCATCGCCGCCGACTTTGTGGGATTCTGCTTCAAGTTCATACCAGATTCCGTCACTTCCCCAACCGAATATGGGTTTTTCGCCTATATATCTTACCGTATGAGTCCAAAGATGCCAACGTAATGTTCCGAAATGCTCTTGTGCATCACCTTGTAATACACTCTGGGTCTCACCGACAAATCGTTCTGCTTTGTCTGATATGGGGGTATCAGTTCGCGTTATAAACACGAACGCCAAAATACCTATTATAATCCCCGAACACACAACAATTTTATGCAGTTTCCCCGTCCTCGTGATGGCGTATATTACGAAAACCAAAGCCATTCCCATATGAATTGAAACAAGAGCCCCTATGGAGGTAAGGAAAATTATATATACGTAAGTAACAAGAAAGCCAAATCCGCATATACATCGCCAAACAATTCGTTTTAAGAACACCGCGAGTGCCAACATGAGCGCGCCTGTCATTGCCAAATAATAACCGTGGTGGTTATAGTTTGAAAACACGCCGACTTCGGTGTTGAGCATAATGTTATAGGAGTTTCTGTTTTTCACCGCTTGAGTTAACTCTGGCAAGACTTCTTCATAAAATTCATCAAGCATACCCTCAGGGAACTCAAAATCAGGGGCGTTCACGTCTAAGCCCATTGAGACCGCACGTTGAGTTGCCGCTTCTAAAAATAGGGGGTTGTCTTGAGAAATGAACTGCGGCAGTGCCGAAAGGTTCAGATATACTCCCAAAATCGCAAGAATGATTGCGCCGCCTGAAAAGACATAAGCTAAGAAGTTTTTAAGTCTTTCTTTTTGCACAAATGATGCCGCAAAAAAGATAAATACATAAAGAGAAAAGGTAATAAGGCCCTCTCTCTTAAACGAAAGCCCGTAAAGGTTTATGTGCTGCTGTGTTTCTGAAGCAGTAAAACTGTGCACAAAAGTAGACAAGCTCATCCAAATCAAATATATTGAAAAACAAAAATATTCGGTGTTTTTGAATATGATTAGCTTTGCCATTTCTTTAAAGCCAAGGCGGCGATGTTCAAAATAAAGGGTGATGAACTTCAAAACCACCAACGCCGCACAAAGTGACGCGCTTATAAAAAAGCCGTTGATAAAAACCGCATCTTGCCTTTGTTGGTCTGCTAAATTCTTAATGTAAGATATGATTGGCATGGAAAAGATAAAAACCATAATCAAAAATATGGCGTATTCTATATATGAGCTTCCATACCTGTCCGAATTTGAGAAACTTCTCGATGACCTTCTTCCCATTTGTAAAACGTCTCCTATACATGAAAAATAAACGGGCGGCGTTTAAGCCGCCCATACTGTCAACCATCGAGTGTCAACTGTCAACCGTCAACTGTCAACTACCATCAGGCTTCCATAGCAATGACTTCTTTGCCCTTATAAAAACCGCACAAATCACAAACCTTATGGGGAGCTTTCAACTCGCCGCAGTTAGTGCAACGCGAAAACGCGGGCGCGGATAATTTCCACACCTGCGACCGTCTTTTGTCGCGTCTGGCTTTAGAGACCCGATTCTTAGGAACCGCCATTTTTTTGCACCTCCCCTTCTATTATAATAATGTAAAAATCAAAGCAAGTACCATTATATCACATAAACATTTGCTTTGTCAATAGAATTATAAATATTTTTTTATATTTTCAGGAATTTCGGCAATATCGGCAGAGAAAGTGAACACTATGTTCGTCCCCGACGATATGCAGGATATGTTATCGAACATTTTTCCCACCTGTTCTAAATCACGCCCGACAACGCTAAGTACTCCGTCAATAAAAATATCGGTGCAATCATAATTTGAAGCTAAAAGCCCCGCAACAAACCCGAACATCGCCTCGGTGGTTTTAATTTTATAGTCTTCAATATTGATGAGCCTGATTTTATGATAGATGTCAACATTAAGCGATGAACCCACTTGAATCGCGACGACATTCCCTTTGCTGTTTTTTTCGGCAATGTGTATTTCGTGGATAAGATGTTTTGTTTTACCCGAACCTCTTCTCCCCGTAATTAATTTAACCATGACGTTTTTACCCCTTCACATTTATTTAAACATTTTTAAACGTTTTTAAACATTAATTTTAGCCTCTAATGCCGCTCTTTCTTTTTCATATCCGCTTTTACCGAGAAGGGCGAACATATTCTTTTTATAACTTTCAACGCCGGGTTGGTCAAACGGGTTTACCCCCAACATATAGCCACAAATGGCGCAGGCTTTTTCAAAGAAATAAATTAAATAGCCCATCTCTTTTTCGTTAAGTTGTTCGAGTTCTAACACGATGTTTGGGGTTCCCCCTTCGGTGTGGGCAAGAACAGTTCCTAAAAATGCTTTTTGGTTAACCACAGACATATTTTGATTTGAAAGAAAGTTTAAGCCATCGGCGTTTTCGGGTTCGTCTTTTAAGAAGAAATCTTCACGCGCCTGTTTTACGTTTATGACGGTTTCAAAGATTATATTTGAGCCGTCTTGTATATACTGTCCTAAAGAGTGCAGGTCAGTGCTAAAGACCGCCGATGCAGGGAAAAGCCCTTTTCCGTCTTTACCCTCGCTCTCACCGAACAGCTGTTTATACCACTCGTTCATCATGGCAAGTGAGTTTTCATATGCGATTAACATTTCGATTTTTCTGCCCCTATTATAGAGGATGTTGCGCAAAGCGGCGTATTTATAACACTCGTTTTTATTTAT
The DNA here is from genome assembly GCA_009777445.1 of Oscillospiraceae bacterium. Taxonomy (GTDB): domain Bacteria; phylum Bacillota; class Clostridia; order Oscillospirales; family Ruminococcaceae; genus Ruminiclostridium_E. The sequence goes on from WRLV01000028.1 coordinate 7,870, forward strand.
GTCGGGTTGTTTAAAGTCCTCGAAAGCCTCAGCCGCGCCCTGCATTAGCGCATCAATATCACAACCAGCACAGGCAACAGGCAACAGCCCGACAGCCGTGAGTACAGAGAATCTGCCGCCGATGTCATCGGATATGACAAAGCTTTCGTACCCTTTTTTGTCGGCTAATTCTTTAAGCGTACCCCGTTTTGCATCTGTTGTCGCATAAATCCGCTCTCTTGCGCCCTGTTCGCCGTATTTTTTTTCAATAAGCTCGCGGAACACCCTGAACGCTAAGGCAGGTTCGGTGGTTGTCCCCGATTTTGAGATGATGTTAATTGAAAAATCGCGCCCCTCAATAAGCGAGAGCACTTCATTAAGATAGGTGGGGCTGATACTGTTACCGACAAAATAAATCTCCGGCAACTTTTTGTTTCGCGCTAAGGAGTTATACAAAGTCGAACGCAACCCCTCAATCACAGCCCGCGCCCCTAAGTAAGAGCCGCCTATACCAATCACCAACAGCACCTCGCTGTCAGCCATAATTTTTTTCGCCGCCTTCTTAATTCGTGCGAATTCATCACGCTCAAAATTAAGTGGCAGGTCAAGCCACCCCAAAAACTCATTCCCAAGCCCCGTTTTTTCAGCAAGCGCAGTGTGAGCCGCCGTAACAGCCCCCTGCATGGCACTAAGCTCATGCTCGCGAACAAAGTCTTTCAGATAACCACAGTTAACTTTTAAAGCCACAAACATACCCCCTTATAACAGTTTGACATTCTTCATCTATTATATATCAAAATTCCAAATTTTTCAATATATTTTAGTATAATAAACATTTTTGTACATTTTTCACAATTTTATTTAACAAATTCAGAACAATTGTCAATTGACGAAAAATTCTTTCACAATTATTGAAAAACTTTTAGTGAATGTTAGCTCCTCAGCGGCTTCGGCAGTTATTATTTCGCTTTTGAATAGAGGAATGTCTTTAGCTTTCACTTCAACGTAGCCTATTTTTTGAGCCTTCTCCACCGGAGCGTTCACCTGCTCGGGAATGTTATAGCTATATTCCAACTCATCGTGCGTACCCTTAGGGATTATAAAGTTTATGGGCGCATTAAGTTTCAACCCGATTTTCTTTGGGACACCGTTGGGGACATTTAAAAACGGCAGATTTTCAGTTTCGATAATCGCCGTATAACGCTCAAAGTTTTCAAAACCATTGTCTAAGAGAGCGGCGCATTTTTGGGTTCTCTCGTCATCATTTCGCGCCCCTAAGGTGACGGCAATGAGACTCATTCCATCACGCCGTGCTGCTACGCTCAGGCAAAATCCCGCCGCATCTGTGGTGCCAGTTTTCCCTCCCAAAATTCCATCGTATGAATCCGCCAATTTGTTTGTGTTGAGCAGTTGGGTTTCGCGCTGCGTTCCTGTTCTCACTGAGCTTAGTCTAATTCTGTAGAACTCATCGAAAACATCATGCTCAAACAATTTAGACGTAATAATGCTTATATCCTTCGCACTTGAATAGTGGTTTTTGTCATCAAACCCGACACATCCGGTGAAATTTGTGTTTTCAAGAGCCAACTCTCGCGCTCTTTGATTCATAAGCTCTACAAACGACTGCTCGTCAGAACTTATATGTTCGGCAACAGCCACACTTGCATCATTAGCCGAGCTAATTATAACCGACTTTAATAAGTCGCTCACAGACATTACTTCACCCGCTTCAAGCCAAATAGTTGAGCCGCCAACTCCACTCGCATAAGGTGATACGGTGACGTTGTCGGACAAATTAAGCGTTCCCTCTTCAATTTTTTCGGCGGCGATTAACAACAACATGATTTTTGTTAACGAAGCAACAGGCAATCTCGCGTTTTCATTTTCTGCAAACAAAACCTGCCCTGTTGAGCTTTCAATCAAGATTTGTGCGGTTTTCTCTTGAGCGGCGGCAGAGGGTAAAAATGTCAAAAACAACAGTAAAAACAAAGAAGCAACATAACGTTTCATGGCAATATTTCCTTTCAGCGGCGGGCCGCCGCAGGCAAATTGGCGGGCCATCGTAGGCAAATTTTAGAACTCTAAAATAGTCTTTACTGTTTTTTTTGAAATATGCCACACATAAAAAACTCACGCGCTGATTTGCACGTGAGTTTTTGTGTTTTTTGTTCGCATTGCCTATTACGCTGTCAAAATCTTCACATGTTCAATGATGATTGGGGTTTCGGGGACACTCATTTCATTGTTGGCAGACATTGTGACAGGGACATCTGATATTTTGTCTATTACTTCAAAACCGTCAAGCACTAACCCGAACACTGTGTAGCCGCCGTCTAAAAACGGGACTCCGCCCCAACGCTCATACCGCTCTACAACGTCATCGGTGATGTTCTCGTATAAGTCTAACATGTTTGAGTAATAATCATAATTGCTTTGAGCGTATTTTATATAGTTTTCGTCGTTTGATTCGAGCGCGGCTTTAATCTCAGCTTCCATTTCCGGCATATACACCATGACATCAGGGATTATTTGCGCGCCTAACTCGTTGAGTTTGTTTGTGTCTTTCCCGTTTACGATATAAAATTGCGCGCCACATTCACCTAAACCGCTTTTCGCCATAGACACCGCGCCGTAAAAATGTCGCATATTCGCGTTTATTTCTACACCATAGGATAAAGCATCGGGGTCTGTAAGCCCGTCACCGTTTAACGAACCGCCTTGAATCATAAAATCTTCCATAATGCGGTGAAAGTTCTTGCCGTCATAATATCCTTCTTCGGCAAGCCTTATGAAATTTTCTACCGCCACCGGCGCGTATTCGGGATAGAGCTTAATCGTCATCTCACCAAAGCCTTCAACACTCATGAGTGCGTATTTTTCGCCCGGTAAAATTTCAATGTCGCTATGCGGTTTGTCGGAGTTGTCGTCAACGCTGTTGGCAATCCCCTCACTTGTTGTTTCTGTGACAGAAGCCTCTTCTTCGTTTTGCTGAGGGCGGCAACCTGAAAACAAGACAGCCGCCGCTAAACAGGCTATGAATAATAATTTTAACTTCATATAAATTTTTATCCTTTCTTTTATTAATATATTTACTATCATAGCACATAACCGTTTAAAAATCAACAAGTTTTTAAGAATTTGCTCTTATTAATTCTGCTGTGTTTTCATAAGAATCGTGAATGAAGTAAGAAAGGTTTTGGAAATAAGGTCTGTAATATAGTTTCTCAAACTTATCGGCGAAATATTTTTGAGTGTCAATCCTTACCGCGCCTATTTCGTTTCCTATGTCTCTGTAGTTTTCAAGGCTCATAAAATCGGCTTTGAATGTTTCAATGAAAACTTCTTTGTCGATAAAAATTTTCTCATACGAAGGGCGTTTACCAAAGATTTCCACTTCAATTGAGAAAGCTCTGTAGGCTTCGTCAGTATCCTCTAAAACCTTCTCTAAAGCCAACATTTCCATTTCGCGGTATTCTTTGGAATAGAACAGCTCCTCTAAGTCGACATTTGGAAGATAAACCCGTCTTATTATTTGCCTGCCATCTTTCAAGTTATACTTGAACGTGGAGTTGTTGTATCTGTAGGCGTGACCCCGTGAATCTGAATTCATATAATTGGTGTGTAGTCGGATTACGGTTTTGATGTTTTCTGGTTCTTTAAATACTATTCCGCCGTATAACTCATTTCTGTTATAAGCACCGCCCCAGTCAACCACTTCCTCGGGAGTCGCGAGAATCGCCGCGACTGTGAAGGCGTTTTCGGATGGCCCCCATCCCGCGACCACTTCAACCGACGCGATGTTGTTTTCATCGGGCAGATATTTATAAATCCCGAAGCTGTCAAACGAATACAGAGTATAGGCTATTATAATTGAGCCGACAACCGTCACGGCATATCTTATTCCGGCTGTCTTCATTTTCTTGAAATCGCGGTTGGTTATTACCTCAATTACTAAAAAGAGTATGGCGGTAGTCATAACCATTCCGAAAAAGGTCGCGGGTGATAAAAATGTATCGTTGCTTAATTCTCTGCCTGCTATTATAAAGAGAGAGGTAACGCAGAATATTATTGCTGTAATGTAAACATGGTATACAATTTTGAAAGCGAACGGCATACCTACTCTTTCAACACTTCTCTTTTTTGCCAAAGCCGCTGCCGCCGCTATAAAGCCGCCCATAATCAGAACAACCGGAATAATTATTTCAGCTTTAAGCGCGAAAAATTCACCGGAGAAAACGGGGCCTACAGCTCCGAAAAAGAATCCCATCGGCGTTGTGGTTGTCATAACGATATCAAACCATTGCTCATACGCCAAAGAGGGGTGCCTCAAAGCTAAAGAGTAGAAAATCGCGATTAACGATGGTACTAAAACGCTGAAAACAAAGGGATAAGCTGCCGCTTCAAACACCCTCGCGCTGAGAGATGTGCAGAAAACCACCATCGAGTATAAAAACAGCAAAAACACAAATCCCACAAGAATGCCCTCAAGCATTATTCTCCAGTAAGCATCCGGCTCCATCATTATTGACGGCGCGCCTATAAAGAAAATCAAACATGCCGTCAGTGCACTTAAAACGTAAAGTATAAGATTGGGGACAATTCCCGCCGCAAAGTCGCACCAAAATCGTTCTTTTCGGGTGATGGGCAGGGCATAACTCACGTCCACCAGCACGCGATTGTTATAATAAGAGAACATGTTTATTCCGTTAAGATAAACCAAGAAGGCAACACCGATAAGAGATGCCACGCCCAAAGCACTTAACATGACAGCAAATTGCCCCAGTTCTTCCGCGAAAATTGAGCTGTTTTCGCTGTCTAAAATGCAGGTCGCCAACGCTAATCCGGGAAGCGACAAAATAGAGAAAATCACGTTAAATATAATTGCCGTTGAGTTTCTTTTAATTTTATAACCTAAATATTTCATTGCCTTAGATTTTGTGTTATTTATTGGACTGTCTTGCGAGACCGTCAATACCGACTGCATACTCATATCCTAACACCTCCATTTCGTAAATAAAAACTTCTTCCAACGTAAGCGGAACAACATCAACGAACTTCGGGGTAAACTGATTTAGTTTCCCTATAATTTCGTCACGCGCCCCTCTTGCGATAAACTGTACTACACTGCCGCTTTTAGTGTGATGAAGCAACTGTAACCCCGCTTTGGTTAACGTTTCAACGGTGGCATCGCCCTCAAAAGCCGCCTGTATTTTTTGAATGTCTGATTTTAATGTATCAAGTTCGCGGTTAAAGACGACCTTGCCCTTGTGCAAAAGCCCGGCTGTGTCACAAAACTCGTCAATTTCTTTGAGGTTATGCGATGATATAACCGTTGTCATGTTATTGTCAAGCATTTCATCCACCAACATTCTCTTGACAATTATTCGCATGGTGGGGTCTAACCCGTCAAACGCCTCGTCGAGCAAGAGATAATCAGGGCGACATGAAAGCGCGCAAACCACTACCGCTTGACGTTTCATTCCTTTTGAAAACATTGAAAGTTTCTTTTGTTTGGGTAACTCTAACACCTTCCATAAGCTCTCGAACTTTTCATCTGAAAAGCTGTCATAAAAAGTCTTGAAATAATCCCTCATTTCGGTTAAAGTAAAGTTGTTCCACTGGATTGTCTCATCGTTGATAAAGAATATTTTTTCTAAAAGCGCGGGGTTGTCATAAACCGCGGTGCCATCGACAGTGACACTGCCATTTTCGGGACTGTATATTCCCGAAATTAAGCGTAAAATCGTTGACTTTCCTGCTCCGTTTGAGCCTAAAAGCCCAAACGCCGTCCCTTTGTTGATTTCGAGTTCAACGTTGTCGAGCGCGATAAAATCATCGAAATTTTTGGTGACATTTTTAAGAGCAATCATTCACATTCCCTCCTTACAAAAATTTATTTGCGCGTGAAGTTCGTCTTTGGACAGCCCACGTTCAACCGCCGCGAGTACAGCCATATTAAACTCGTGTAATGCCCTCTCACGCAACAGGTTAATCGTCTGGGCGCGTTTGGCGACATAACTGCCTCTTGCCGGAACAGAATAAGTTAGTTTGTCTTTCTCTAAATTTCTGTAGGCTTTTTGAACCGTGTTCGGGTTGATTCCTAAATCTTTGGCAACCTCACGAACGGCGGGCAACTTGTCGTCTTCTTCTAATGCGCCGGAAGCAATAAGCTCTGATATTCGACTGTAAAGCTGTTCATACAGCGGAACACCGCCTTTCAAGTCGAGCGAAAACATATTCATTCCCCCTTTGTATTAACTGTGATAATACACATTATAACAGTTCTTGCTTAATATGTCAATACTTATTTTAAAAAAATATTGTTTTTTTTTTTGTTTTGTGTTAGAATTAGATAAGAACAATAAAAAGGGGGAGAAATATGACGATTAGGGATATATCAAAACTGCTCAACTGTAAAGTGTTGGGGGGCGATGACAATTTAGAGCACACGGTACATACTGCTTGCGGCTCGGATTTGATGAGTGACGTGCTTGCTTTTGTTAAAGACCAGGCGGTGTTGCTCACCGGGTTGTTGAACCCGCAGGTAGTCAGAACTGCCGAGATGATGGATATTGTCTGCATAGTTTTTGTTCGCGGCAAAACTCCGAGCGATGAGGTAGTTAAACTTGCCAACGAGAGAAATATAGCCACACTGTCCACAACTTGCAGCATGTTTGAGGCGTGCGGACGATTATACGCCGATGGACTTAGAGGAGGGGTACTTGTATGAACATATTAGAGCTTAAATATACTATTCCGGGTGATGATTTTACAAGAGCGGGAGAGGCAAGTTCGGCAATTAAGCGAAAACTCAAGCAAATGGGGTTTCCGCCCGATTTAATAAGGAATGTCTCGATTGCCACTTATGAGGGTGAAATTAATTCGGTTATCCATGCAAACGGGGGAAGTGTCAGCGTGTCAATAGACGATGAGGCGGTCACTATAGTGATTGAAGATACAGGCAAAGGCATTCCCGATATAGAAAAAGCAATGCAAGAAGGTTTTTCCACCGCACCCGACTCCGTTCGTTCGTTAGGTTTCGGCGCGGGAATGGGCCTTCCGAATATGAAAAAATACACCGACGAAATTCACGTAGAATCGCAAGTCGGCAAAGGAACAAAAGTAACTATGAAATGCAGGATGACATAGAGATGAGATATAGATGAGATAGCGATGAGATAGGGCTGAGAAAGGAATGTGTATGGATAAATTTTATCATTCAGTGCATCTTGAACCCGACTTATGTAAAGGTTGTATTAACTGTTTAAAACGCTGCCCGACTGAGGCCATACGAGTAAGAAACGGGAAAGCGAGCATAATAAAGGAATATTGCATAGACTGTGGTGAATGTGTCAGAATCTGCCCTCACCACGCAAAAAAAGCGGCGACAGACAAAATTGAAGATTTAAACAAGCATAAATATAAAATCGCACTGCCGCCGCCGTCTCTCTATGCTCAATTTAACAACTTAGATGATAAGTCGTTGGTGTTAGATGCCCTCTTGTCTATGGGCTTTGACGATGTATTTGAAGTGGCGGCGGCGGCTGAAATCGTCTCAGAGATAACAAGAAAACTGTTGGCGGGCAAAGACAACTCTTTACCCTTGCCGCGCGCTCTTCCCATAATATCTTCCGCTTGTCCCGCAATTACGCGGCTTATACGGGTTAGGTTTCCCAACCTTATTGACTTAATATCGCCGCTTACATCACCGATGGAAATCGCCGCCGAAATGGCAATAGAAAGAGCGTTAAAGCAAACATCATTTTCACGTGACGAAATAGGGGTGTTCTTTATAACGCCTTGCCCTGCAAAATATGCCGCTATTAACTCACCTTTAAGAAAAGAAAAGTCAAAAGTCAGCGGCGCACTCTCAATGAGCGAACTCTACCCCATGTTACTTCACCACATGAAGCAAATAAGTTCTAATAAAATTGTGCTGCCAATAACAAATCAGACGGCAATGACAGATATTCCCACAACTTCAGGAAGAATCGGCATCAGTTGGGGTGGGCGCGGTGGTGAGGCAGGGGGGCTGATTACCGACAACATTTTAGCGGCAGACGGCATTGAAAACGTAATTCGCGTGCTTGAAGATTTAGAGGACGATAAGCTGAAAAACCTTCATTTTATCGAACTTAACTCTTGCAATGGCGGTTGTGTGGGCGGTGTTCTTACTGTAGAGAACCCCTATATCGCCAATGTTAAACTTAACGCTTTAAGAAAATACCTGCCGGTTTCGGGTATGAGGCTCAACGAAGGCAAAATCCCCGAATGCGCTTTCAGCAAAGGGCGGATTGTGTATCTGCCGGTTTATAACTTGGGCGACACTGTTTCACAGTCGATAAAGGTTATGAAAGAAGCGGACAGCGTAATGAAGGAATTACCCGGCTTAGACTGCGGTTGTTGCGGCGCACCAACCTGCCAAACCCACGCCGAGGACGTAGCACGAGGAACAGCCTCAAAGAATGACTGTATACACATTATGAGAGAGTATATGAGCCAATTGAGGGTTGACAATTAAATGTAGGGGACGGGCTTAAACTTCGATGAATTGCTTAAAAGTTATCAAATCAGCTTTTGCAATTTCGTTATGTTTGACAACGACTTCGGAAGTAGTGATGGAACAAGCAGGTTAATTTGCACAATTGCAACAATAACAGCGAAATAAATTTGGAGTGTGAAAAATGAATATAAAAGAATTGATTGAAAAGTTTGCCTCCGGCGGCTCGCCGGTTGAGATTATAAACGAGGCTGATTTTTCGAGGGAGTTGAGTTGTGTCTATTGTTGCGATTTGTTGAGTGTTGTTATGGGAAAAGCCCCTGCTGATTGTGCTTGGGTGACGGTTATGGGCAACTTAAACAGTGTTGCGGTCAGCGTGTTGGCTGATATATCGCTCATAGTCATTGCCGAAAACTCACCCATTGACCAAAATGCCATTGACAAAGCACGAGAAAAAGAGGTAAACATCATAAAAACCAAACTGCCTATATTTGATATGGCGACTAAGATAGATTTTTGGTTAAAAAAATGAAAGTAAGTTATGATTTGCACGTTCATTCTTGCTTGTCGCCTTGTTGCGATGATGAGTCCACGCCGGCAAACATTGCGGCTTTGGCGGCTTTAGTGGGATTGGACGTTGTTGCCTTGAGCGACCACAATACATCAAAAAATTGCCCTGCATTTTTCGCGGCGGCAGAACAAGCCGGAATTGTTCCTATAGCAGGGATGGAATTGTCCACCGTTGAGGAAATTCATTTGCTGTGCCTGTTCCCACAGCTTGAAAAGGCAATGAATTTTGATGAATATGTTTCAAAGCGGCTGTTCCCCATAAAAAATGAGCCGAAAATATACGGCAATCAATATATAATGGACAGCGATGACAATATCACGGGTGTAGTGGAAACCGGTCTTATTCACGCAACGTCAATCGAAATATATGAGGTTGAGCGGTTAATGAAAGAGTTCGGCGGCGTTTTCGTCCCTTCTCACATCGACCGTGATGCTTTCAGCATTATTTCGTCGCTTGGTACAGTTCCGCATGATTGCGGCTTTAAAACCGTTGAAATATACTCAAAAGAAAAGGTCGATGAACTAAAACGGCTCTACCCGTTTATAAATAACTGCAAAATCATTCACAACAGCGATGCCCACATGTTAGAAAAGATTTCTTTGCCTGTTAACAAACTGACTGTGAAAGAAAGGACAGCTGTGGCGGTGTTGGAGTGGTTGAGTGAATGAGTAAACCAAACACCCCCCGAAAAGGGGGGTGCTAAGACCGCTAACGCCGTGGCATGGCATATAAAACCCGCACAAAGCAGGGTGGGTAAGATCACCTGTAGGTTCACGCTCCCTTCGTCCTCGAAAGAGGGAGGTCTGCAATCCGCTGACAGAGTAGAAATCCCTATTTATATGTGTTGGATTATAACGAACCACACTTAAACGCACGAAGCAGTAAGAAACCGCGTTGGCAGGTTCTCGCACGCTCATTCGAGCCGCGCTGAAGACATTCCCTCAAAAATTATTCTTCTTTCTGAAAACTTTCAAAATGCTCGATAAACAGGTCGCCTATCTTTGCATAAAGGGTGTCGTCTTCTATTGTGCCTAAAAAGAACTCGCCGTCTTTTTCAATTTCTTTGAGAATTATGAACTCAATTTCGTCGCCCTCGCTGTCTAAATCTTCAACGTACGGGACTAACGCTACATAGCTCGCGCCTTCATAATCAATACTGTCGATTATTTCAAAGGGTTCGCCATCAAGGTCGACTATTTCAGGCTCGTATTCTTCAGACTCGCCTAAAACATTTTTATCAATATCAGCCATTAAACTTTTCCTTTCGTTGTCATTTTGTGATTTCATTATACATCAAAACGAGTGAAATGTCAACAGGAAAATTTAGTTTTTTTTTAGCCTAAATAATAAAAGTCATCTCCGGGCAACGCTGAGCCTATAGAAGTTGCGTCAAAATCGAACATAACCTCATAATAAGCTTTAAGCCTTTCTTTCATAGGGTTGCCGTGGAAAAAGACAATATCGCGAAACGGCAGGCGCGCCGCAACCTCAGCAGACTCCATTATATTATGTCTTTCGATGAGTTCAGCCGATTTTTCCCTGTTTTCGGGCGCATTTATAAAATCAACGCTCATCTGATAACGCGCCATGAAATTAATTACGTCATCGGTGTTTTCAAACAGATAATCATTTTTCACCACCGTTACATTTGAAACGTATTGGCTTAATATAAGCTCGTTTGAATGTTCAAGATTTGCCCATTCACTGTAGAGAGCCATTCCCATAACAAAATTGTCTTCACGATGTTTCAGCGATTCGGGCAACACTATATGCGCCGGAATAACCGCGACAGCCATGTCATTATCACGCATTAAATTAAAGATTGTCTCATAGTCTGCCTCGTGGATATATTCTATATCTGCTCTTATGTCAATGTGGTTTTTTGCGAAAATATATCTTGTCACCCAGTCAGTGTTGCTGAAAGCATCGGTAAAATATACCTTTCTTTTCCTCATGTCGCTTACGTAGTTTAAGTGGCGGTCTAATCTCTCGACAAAGAAGTCCGCGCCTAAGCTGTTGATTGCAAGAACGCTGATAGCCCCGTTTGTTTTGTTATAAAGCTCCGCCGCCAACGTTGCCGGGAGGTTGGCTATTTTTACGTTATCGTTTTCAAAGGCATACAACAAAGCGCGCGAATCGTTATAAATATCAACCTGATAACCCGGTTCACCATAGAAACCGAGATGTGATTCCTCCATCATTCGCGCCATGCCCATAGCGGCATAGTCGTTTGTGGTTGCTATTCTTAAGCCATCAAAGTGTTGATATTCTAATGCGGGGGCATAGTGACCGAAATTAATTTCGCTGTCATCATAAGCCGCATTGTCGTCAATTTCGCTTTGTCCGGTTTGCCTTTGCCTTGTGTTGGGAATGTCTTCATCGCTACCCTCATTTGTGCACGCCGAAAAACATGCAATTGCGAGAACAACAGCGAACACCTTAAACCATGCTTTTTTCATCATCATAATTCACTATATCCTTTCTAAATAACTGTCAACTGTCAACTGTCAATTGTCAACTGTACAAGTGGTGCTTGTCTAAAATCTTCTATTACGTTTATGTTTTCATGTTCTTGCTCAAGTGGGTTTTTGGAATGTACAAGATATACTTTTGCCCCTGTTTTGACGGCGGTAATCGCCGCTTGTTCGACATCTTCAAATATTACGCACTCGTGTGGTTCAACACCTAATTTCTTCATAGTGAGCAGATATACCGCCGGCTCTGTTTTTCCGACACCAACCTCTTCAACACTGCACAGGACATCAAAATAAGAGAGTATGCCGTTCGCGCTCAACGCTTTTTCATAAAATCGTTTAATTGCGGCTGTGGCTAAGGCGATTTTTACTCCGCTCTTTTTCAGCTCATCGAGATATTCCAAAACGTGCGGGAACAATTTCGCGCTGTTTACATATTCATGCTCAGCGAATTCTATCCATTCGTTAAGAATATCTTCAACGCTCTCATTCAGCGAAAAACGCTCCCTCGTATACTGCGCCGCACAGTCAAAGCTCATAAGTGAAATTGATTTTAAATAATCGGGCGGCACAGGTAAGCCCCGTTTGCTCAAAAATTTTCGGTCAACGTCACCCCATATTTGAAGGGTGTCGATGATTGTGCCGTCCATATCAAAAATCACGGCTTTCGCAACAATCGGCGCGGCTCTCTCTGCTTGCACTTTCATTTTTTAGGTTCTTCTCTCCTTTTCTCTAATTATTAATAACATTCCGTCTTTTACCGATATTTCGCTTTCGGTTCCGATAAATTCATTGCTTACTCCTAAGGGATTGTCCCGTGCGAGTGTATGATTGTCTAACGTATATTTAAGCCCCTTTTCACACACACCCACGCTTTTCCCCGAAACCGAAAAAACAGAGATGTAGCCACTCTCTTCTCGCGAAAACGTCACGCGCGAATTGCGAATGACTGTTATGTTTTCTTTATTTCCGAACAACTCACCCTTCATGCCGTTTTCACAAATTTTTATTAACAATGCAATATTCGCCATGAGGTGAGAGCTACAGCCTGTCCCGCCGTATATTCTGAACTCATTACAGCCGACATTGAGCGCGTACTCTAACGCCGCCGCCATGTCGGTTTTGTCTTTTATCGGGTTAAGTCTTATTTTTTGTGTTTCGGAATGAACATGACATTCCTCTAAAACCAGAGAATCAAAATCACCGATTAAAACATGGGGAACTATTCCGTTCTCTTGAAGGTAAGAAAATCCGCCGTCCACCGCAATCACAAGCGCGCCTTCCCCTATAAAAGGGCGAGAACAGGGAGCCTCACCCGCCCCAAAAAGATAACAACATTTCTTAGTCGTCATGGCGTTCAACAATAATCGTCAATGTGTCGTCTTCGTACATCACTTCGGTGGTGTCGGTCATCATGCCCACTAACGACATTTCATCGCCCATGTTTCCGCTCAACCCCAAATTCCAATAATCTTCTTCAACTTCAGGCTGGCGCGAAATTGCTAACTGTTTTCTCAATTCGTCAATATCATGACTGTCAATGTCCGACTTTATGACACTGACTGTGATATGGGTTTTCTCACCCTCTATGATAAATTTAGAGTGTATTTCGCTTCCCCCGATTCTTTTGCAATATCCCATAAGCTGATTCAACACATGGATATTTTTCTCAAAATTGCGTTTCATTTTTTTAGATATGTCCTTTCTTCACAAATAAATTATTCAAAGTTTCGTTTTCCTCTATTAGATTGATTTTATTTCAAACTTTCAGATATGTCCTTTCTTGTTTTTTTCTTGTTCTTTTTTTAAGTTTTGTTTCAGTGAAAAGATTAGCGGCACTAAAACAATCGCGACAAAACCGGCGGTAAAGCCGTTGTTATATAAGTTCATTCCTCCGGTGATAATTCCGGCATAGTGATTTAACAAAACGTGCAGGAAACCCGCTATAAAGCCCCAAATAATTCCAAACTGCCCGGCAATTGGGGCAAGCCCTGTGCTGAAAAGTATTGCCCCAATATTTCCGGGGTCATCGGGAGAGGTTGGGTTGAGAAATGCCGCCGCTGTTGCCCCTGCCAAAACGGGAAGAATGTTTCGCGGGTGTTTCCCGAACGCGCCGAAGCCTACTATAGTGAAAATCCCGGCAATGGCAATTCCGTTGAGTTCCGCACCCATGAATAGGGTAAGCAACATGCCGATAATCCCCAAAAAGCCCATATTTATGTAGGTGACATTCCCATATAACAGATAAAAATCGCTGACCAATCGTCCGGGGCTTTCAATGATTTCTTTCATCTTTAGTCTTCTCGTCCCCGGTTCAGAACCCAAGAAGCCCATGACAATCCAACAAATCATTATTAGTGCAATCAAAGGGGCGAGAATGTGGTTGTTTCCTCTGCTCAATATATTTTCTGAGTAGAGCGTTATATCAAAAAAGTTAAAAACAGCTAACGCGAAAATCGCGAGAATCCCTGCCGAAAGCCCGGCGTTGTAAAGATTATAGCCGTTGTGAAACTGCATGGTGGTGTAAGAAAGCCCGGGCATCAAAAACCCCAAAAGCACCCCGACAAAAAGTGCTAAAGCAATGTCGGTTGCTAAATATGAGGTGTGTCCCCCGAAGGCAAGCTCGCTCACCGCGGGTGTCAGCGTAAACGAGAGCATGGTGTGAAGCGAATATTTTCGTATGTGGTCTTTTTGAGTGCGCGCATAAACCCAGACTCCGAGAAGAATCGGGAGAGCGTTTAAAATATTCTTTCCGAAAAATGAAAAGCCCACAGCAAGCCACAAAGCCATTACAATCGCCCCGTTTGTGGTTACTTTTGCGCGTTTTATGAACATAAAGCTCCCAAGCCCCGTTAAAGCGGCATTTATAAGCGCGGCACCTATGCCGCCGAGAGCTATGTAATCGGTCATCAGCAAACACGGAGAGAGGGTAATCACTAAAAACCCTTCAGCTATTTCATGCAACGGTGAGACTATAAACCCCGTGACTGCAAACAGCAAAAAAAGAAAGGCCGAAGCATCTAACGGGTCTGCATTACTTATAAATTTCTTTATACATATCCCCCCTTTTGTTTAGTATAACATAAATCGAAAAAAAAATCAACTGCTATATAATAGAAAAATCTTGACATTCCGCTCAAGATGCACTATAATTTAAATATATTAAGTATTAAGAAAATCAAACGAGGTGTATTATGGAACTTAGGCAACAACTTATAAAGGATATTGAATTGCTTCCTGAGAGCGTTTTACAAGCTTTTACCTTAATAGCAAGAGAACATATTGCTTTGTACAAGAAGCCGTCTGTCGAGATTAACAACAAATGCCGCGCTGTTTATGGTTCGGGTAAGGGAATGATGTGGATTGCCGAGGATTTCAACGCCCCCCTTGATGAGTTAAGGGAGTATATGGAATGAAATTATTACTTGATACTCAAATAGTCCTTTGGTTTTTGAATGGTGAAAAGTTATCTGAAAAAATACAGACAATAATACAAGACGGCGATAATTATGTCAGCGTTGTTTCGTTATGGGAAGTTGCTATAAAAATGAATATTAACAAGCTTTCCTTTGACGGCGGATTTATTGCATTTCGGAAATTAATCGAAGATAATGGTTTTAAAATTATACCCGTAAAAGACGAACACATGAACGGTTTATTTGCTCTGCCGTTATATCACCGAGACCCATTCGACAGGCTTCTTATTGCAACGGCTCTTGCTGAAAACATGACAATCTTAACAGCCGACAGCGATATTAAAAAGTATGATGTTCCTTGCTTATGGTAGAATTCTCCCCCTCTCACCCCTCCAAAAACTGCTCAAACGTAGTTTTGAGTGTTTGCGCCCCTGTTTTGCTTGATTTTGATAAACGCCATGTGTCGAAAGATTTTCTTATTTCGTTTAGCCTTCTGTTAAGCGGCACATCTGTGCTGTAATGCACTGTTTTCTTGCTTATGCCGCCGATTATGCCGGCGATAAAATCTTCAACACGGTGGGCTAACTCAGAGCGTACCTCGCTTATAACCGATGTTGAGAAAAATTTCAGTGTCTTGTTTAAGTCCTTTCTAAACTCGTTGTCCTTGAAAAATCTTAACGTAAGACATTCCATATAATAAGAAATAATTGACGGCTCCCTGTTTTTTTGAATAGGGCTTTTTTCTTTTATTTTGTGAAGCCCACCTTCGTGCTCTAACATTTCAAAGGTCGCCAATAGTGTTTTTTCTTCCTCTTTGAAAACTCTCTTGACTTTCTCGCAAAATTCTTTGTCGTTGTTGATGAGGTCGCTGAAAATCAGGGTTAAATTGAAGAACGCGCCGGCGATTTGGCGGTTGGTTGTTTTTCGGTCTATCATCATAAGCGAAATTATTTCGAGGATTGTCGTTTCCTTAATTTCACTATACTTCTCGTCGTTGAGTATATGCAAGATAAAATGATTGACCATTTCGGGAATAGCCCCGGTCTTACCATAGTCCGCGAAATTCCCGTTCCAGTCATACAGCGAGTCAGAACAGTGAAAAAACGGCAGCCCGTAGCCATATTTCAGCCCCGGAACGCTTTGCCCGCGCCAGCCAGAATAATAGGTTGTTTTCCCGACCCAATTGCACAGGCAATTTACGAAATCGCGGCGTTCGGCGTTAAGCTCAAGTTTGTCCTGCCTGTTGCTTATTCTGTTAGAATATTTTAACAAAAATTCGTTTGAAAAACCCTGCCCGTTTATTGACACACAGCGGTCAATAAATCCGCTTTCTGTAGTGAGAAAAGCGTATTGTGCCTTGTTGCCGCCTTTAGAATGTCCCACAACAGTTAGGGTTTTTATGGGAATGTCTTTATCGCCTTTGAGTTCGCGCAGAAAACTTACAGCCGCGCGTTGTTGTTTAGTGTCAGCTGCTAACATTCCCACCGCATTATCATACCACTCTAAATCGCCGCAAGTTCCGCGAAACACCGCATAGCAGTTGCCGTCGCTATCGCTGAAATTCACCGCCCTGTGCCCTATATATATATCGGGGTATTCTAAGTGGTTAAGCTCGTTCACATCTATTATTTTTGTGATTTTAAGCGATGAGACCAACGGATTGTCGATAATCTTTTTCAGTATGTCTATCCACTGACCCTTAGTCAGTTCCACGGGAAAGCGAGTGTTCATCGGCTTTAGCGGAAAAACAAAATCTTTAATATAAGCCGCCGTCTCACCCAAACTGCAATCATCACCGTTTTGGCTTTGAGTCAACTCATCTAAATAAACAATTGATGCAAGCCAGCTCAACTCATCTAATCGAAGCGGGTGTATTGCGGGGCGGTTTTTATTCGCGCGTGTCAGTGCTAAAGTGCCGTCATTTTTTAAATAGCAGATTACACTGTCGCTGCCGTGTGTCCATTTAGACCAAACCCTTATGTTTTTACTGTTAAGCGACTCTAAAATTTTCTTGATTTGAACATCATCCGGTAAGCCGCCATTTAACGTAACAAAAAGCTTAGCGTAAAGGGTAAAATCATTTCCCGTTGAGAAGCTGTTATGTGTCACGGCACGCGAATTAATTGACAGGTTATAATCAAAATCGCTGAACTCTTGCTCTAAGCAACTTTTCACTTTAGACGAGAGTTCTTTTCTTAACAAAATGCTGTAATAGTTGTCGGAATAGCCGTCATCATCGTCTTGAGACTCTACCCGAAATCGCTCATTGTCATCTGATACGACCCCCCATTTATCGGCATAAACCACACCTGTGCAGGAAATATAGCTGAAAACCGAAAACTTCTTCCCGTATTTTCGCTTCAACAATTTTTCAATTTCATCTTTTTTTCTCAAACGCCCACTATCATAATCGGCTTTCCAATCCCTGAAAGAATTAAAATCAAACATGTCCACCCCTCCGGCAAAAAAATAGCAATATCTCTTTATTATATTCAAAAGCATACTAAAATATTTCCGTTCTGTTGTTTTTATCGCCTAAAGCCTAAACTGCCGCTTGACTTTTGATGAAGAATGTGGTAAAATTATGTATAAGAAAACGAGGGGGTTTATTAAAGATGAAAAAATTTATTACATTTTTAACAACAACCGCACTATTATTAACCCTTTGCGCTTGCACGGCGCAGGGTGATAATTCCGCGCCTGTGGATTTAGCTGATTTGCCTGATTTAACAGTTGTCGAGACAGTAAACAGTTCCGCAAAACCACAGCCCGACACACAAAATCAAGACAGCAGCTCCGGCGATGAGGTTCGGGGTGATGATGTTGAGAGTGAAGAAGATGTTGAGCGAAAAGAAAACGTTAACGATAATTCCGATGATGTTGTTGAGCGTGAAGAAGATGTTGAGGATATTTCCGATGTTGTTGAGAATGAAGAAGATGTTGAGGATAATTCAGATGATTCCGAAAATGATGATGTTCCCGTTGTTCCCGAAAGTGACTTTGAATACCGCTCTGATGGCTCGGGTGGAGTAGAGATTGTAAAATATATCGGCAAAGCGAGCGAAGTGCATATACCAGCGACTATTGAAGGTTTGCCTGTGACAAAGATAGGCAGTGCATTTTCTTACTCGAGGTTGACGAGCGTGACAATTCCCGACAGTGTGACAAGCATAGGCAATTATGCATTTTGGTATTGCACGGGATTGACCGAAATAACAATCCCCGACAGCGTGACAAATATAGGCAGGAGTGCATTTAGTGATTGCTACAAATTAACGGAAGTGACAATTCCCGACAGTGTGACGAGTATAGGTAGGGGTGCATTTTCCAATTGTACGGGGTTGACGAGCGTTATAATACCCGATAGTGTGACAAGTATAGGCAATTGGGCATTTGAAGGTTGTAAGGGGTTGACAAGTGTAATAATCCCCGACAGTGTGACGGATATAGGCGAAGGGGCATTTTACGGTTGCAGTGGGTTGACAAGTGTAATAATCCCCGACAGTGTGACGAGTATAGGCGAATTGACATTTGCTTATTCGGGGTTGACAGAAATAGTAATCCCTGACAGTGTAACAAGTATAGACAAGGGTGTATTTAAGGGTGTTGACGACCTGACAATTTACGGCGTAAGTGGGAGTTATGCTGAGGAGTATGCTAAATGGAATGGTATAGATTTTGTGGTGAGTGGTTGATGGGGGTTGTTATGACGATTAATGGCGGAACTATAAACCGTTAAGTGTAAATGGAATAATCTTCCAAAAATAACTTTCAAACCCCCCACCCTAAAGGTTGCACCCCCGCCGTAGCGATTGAGCCGATAGGCGAACA
>WRLV01000029.1 GCA_009777445.1 Oscillospiraceae bacterium
AGAAAGCCGATAATCATATCGCTTTATTGGCTTTTGCGTTTGCTGTTATTGTTTGGAGAAAACTCATTTTTGTGCATGACGGTGTTATTGTTGGATAGGCTCTTAGAAAGGTCGCATAGACAATCTGCTAAATGACATATTCTCCTTAAATTACGCTCTTCATTACCATCTTCTATTACTTTCAATAAGCTTTTACAGCATTCTAATAATACTTTGTATACATATTCATCTCTTAATAAATCTACAGTACTAATAATATATACATTTTCCACAAAAACAAAATTATAATAATATTCATCAAGATTTGGAATCGAACGAAGTGCTATTCTAAAGTGACAAAACCAACCATCATCACGCTCATTCCCTCTTTCTAAGACACTTATAGCTTTAGTAATCACCTCCTTGTTTATTTCACAATCATCAGGTTTAAATTTTACCATTGAAAAAATCTCTGATAAATCATACAAGTCATAATTTATAAGCATATTAACCTCGCCTATTTCACTACTTTATAAGAATTTTTAAAAATCAGTTCGATTAAAATATTTAAAGTATATTTTAATATTTTCAGTCTGTTCAAGGTTATTCTTTAATAAAATATTGATTTTAAAAAAATCCTTTTTATAATTTTTAATCATATAATTTAATGCTCCAAACACATTGTGTTTTACGTTCGATTTCAAAAACAAGTCGAACAAAAAATCAAACGAATAGTCGTACTTACGCACCAATGCTTTAGTATTTTCACCATAATAATAGTAATCATCGCATTCTGTCCAAACACTTTTATCATTTTTATTGATAAAAAAGCTTTCCTTTTGTTTAAACAATAAGTCTATCCATATAGTGTATTTAAAGGTTTTAGGGTTTGCAAGATAAAAATATATAACTTCTTTTTTCTTCACTGTATTCTCCTCGTATAATATATTTACGGGGGGCTTTTATTGTCTGAAACAATCAACCCCCCAATCGTGTTACTAATACCTATGGTATAATTGATATAAATCAATCAGGTGAAGTTCTTAGTCCACTTGTTTAAACATAAAGTTGTTTCATAGAAAGTCCGTTCCCCTTTAACTAAGATAAATTACTCTGATTGTCTCAGCAAGACCTTCTACTACATTTCGAGCAACTGCAGGATATTCAATACTACTAAATATACTGTCGACACCCCTAAATTTATCGGGATTTATAAAAGCCGTTACATTTCCTGTTGCTTTATTTGCAAAATCGTGAGAAGCCTTATCCCATAAGGGTTTCATTTTATCATATCCAAAAACCCTTGTAAATGATTCTAATGCTCTACCTCTAAAAGTCATTTCGAGTGTTTTTCCACCATTGCTTTGCGCAAATTGCGTTGCAGCATTTTTTGCTTCATTGCCACCCGACCATAAAACAGTATTTTTGGGAGTAGTGAAACTTGTGAAGGTTTGACTCACTTGATTAGTAGCCTGTGAAAAATTTTGTGCAACAAGTCCTGCGGCTGCACCTAACCCGCTTGTGCCGGCTACTGCGGCAATGGTTTGAGTTCCTGCTGCTACGGCAGAGGTAGAAGCAACAAAACTCCCTGCGGTTGCCGCCGCAAATGTTCCACCGCCTAATGCCCCCGCTCCTGCGCCAATTCCTGCCCATTTAAGTGTTTCTGCAGTGTTGTTGATATTCCCCCAATCCCAACTCTCTGTAAAGCCATTGGTGGCTTGATGGGCATTGCTCCCCCATGCAAATACCGCCGCACCAACCAAAGCCGCGACAAGAATAAAACTTAGCCCACTCGGATCTTGATACATAATCGGATTATTGTTAGCATAAACATACCAATTATGCCCGTCCATAATAGGGTCTTCATTAATAAACCGTCCCAAATTGGGGTTGTAGTATCTTGCTCTAAGGTAGGTGTATCCCGTTTCTTTGTCGTAATATTCCCCACAATAGCGATAGGGGTTTGGGTCTGAATTGTCTTTGCCTTTTTCGATGCCGTAGGGGTCGTAGTCGTAGTGTTTGATTACATTTTCGCTACTGTCGGTGAGTCGCACAACATCGCCGTGGGCGTTGTATACGTGCCAACCGTAATCGCTTTTAATCGCGCCATTACGCCCTTGAACATAGCTGATGACATTCCCACTTGAAGTAATATCAAGCGCGATATCCGTGCCAATCCAAACGTGAGTGGTTGTTACAGAGTTTACACTCTTACTGCTACGCATGTTGTCGGGATTGTAGGTGTAAATCGCTGTAGTTGTGAATGTTTGTGTTTAAAATTGACTAACCAAAAAACTTAAGCTTACTGTTTATTTTTTATGTTGTGTTGTTCAAATGTAGCATTTGCAACAGCCATCAATTCTAAAAAATTTTCCTCATTAATATAATATTCTTTTCCGTACTTAACAATGAAGTCGCTATTATCAAATCCTGTTTGATAGATACAATTGTCATCAATATCCAAAAATGAAATCTGAGTTTCCCATGGCACATAATGCAAGCCATTTCCCCAATTTCCACCATTTTTAGGCAAATAAACAAATCCAATTGGTATTTCTTTAACAATTTTTGCATCACTCCACATACTTTCGCTATTCTTTATACAAGATACTAACAATACGAAAGAAGTTATAATAAACATCGTTAAAAAAACTATCTTAGCATTATTCATTATGCTTCTCCTCATATCCAATCTTGCCATTTGCTTTTACGTCTAATCCCTTTATTCGTCTATAAATTGAATCAATAATACTTCCAACAATAACGTCAATTACTAAAAAAACAATAAGAAGCCAGTAAAAACCGAAAAACCAAAAAGACAAAAAAGCTTTCACTAAGTCAGGATAAAAGAAATATAAAACGACACAAAGCGGGAATATTATTACTCCCGGCAAACCTGCTATACAAAATAGTATAACCCCTAAAATACTTTTTGGTTCGTTTTTAGGTCTTAACAGAAAACTCAACAATTTTGGTGCTTTTATATCCTTTAGTATAACCCTTTCCTTGTTACCATCATTTGGAGAGGTAAATCCCCACGAAATCAAAAAAGTCATGAAGAACACCAAAAACAAAGGTAATAGTTCACCTATAATCTTCACAATAATTACCTCTATTCAAAAATGGTTTCATGCATCCATCTTCACAGTTCAACAATCATATCGTACCCCACTGCGCTTGCTACTTCTTGCCCTACACCTCCACCGTCGACACCACAGTAACATTATATGCCTCGTCTTTTAAATTCAAATAATAGGGTGTAATTTCTTTGTCGTTTTCCATAAACACTTTTACCTTTGGTCTTTGGGCATAGCTTTTGAAGTTTTCTGACACTAACGCTATTGAATTGTCTGATAATTTAACGCAAGTCCCAACAGGGAAAGGCGCGATTTTCTTAGAAAACGCCTCGACTACCTCAAAATTGAACGATGAGCCGCCGCTCCCTTTTATATATTCAATCGCCTCTAACGGAAATACCGCTTTTCGGTATGGGCGGTCGGAGACAAGCGCGTCATACACATCAGCAACAGCAATGATTTTCCCGAAATCAGATATTTCGTTGCCCTTTAATTTATTCGGATAGCCACTGCCGTCTTCTCTCTCGTGATGGTCAAGTATTCCTCTTGCTGTTTGCATTGAAATAGTCCCGTGGAAATTTTCGCGTACGTGATTATAGCCCTCCTTAGGGTGTTTTTGCATTTCTTTCATTTCCTCTGCATCTAATTTGCCTTTTTTGTTCACAATCTCACTGTCAACAAAAACTTTTCCAATGTCATGAAGCAGGGCTGAAAACGCCAATTGCACCATGTCTTTCATCGAATATTCCATCTCTAAAGCAATAGTGATTGACAAAATCGCCGCATCCATGCAGTGAAAGTAGGTATAATTATCATAGGTTTTTATGTCGAAAAGATTTAACATTACGTCATTATTCTTGACGATGTCGTTCACTAACTTCTCGGCGGTTTTAAGTAATTGCCTTGCATTTAAGTCGCTGTCTTTGCCTTCGCCGGCTAAATTAAACACATCTGTCAACTGGCTCAGCGTTGTCGCCTTTACCTCTTCGGTAATGACACTCTTAATTTCAAGGTCACACGAAACCGAGTCGTGAATATAAACCCCGTTAATGCCGCAAAAAGCAAGCCTGTCAATATAGGCTTGATTCATTTTAACGCCTTCACTGAGCAAAACTTTCCCGTTATCGCCATAAATAGGGCGCGCAAGGATAGCATCTTCTCTAATACAATTTCTCGGAATATAACGCATAAACCGCTCTCCTAAATTAACTTAACATTTGTCCCCTGCCGTGTTTCTTCCACGGCATATCCCATTTCTAAGAGTTTTTGACGAATTTCGTCTGCGTGGGCGAAGTTTTTTTCCTTACGTGCAGTTTTCCTTAGCTCAACCAATTCCCACACTTCTTTGGGAATGTCATCTGCTTCATCCACAAACTCAATTCCGATGACACCACAAAGCTCGCTAAACATTCCACCCAAAAATTCAACCTCTGTCTTGTTTACACCATTATTGATGAGGGTGTTGATTTCTCGGGTTAACTCAAATATAGCCGTTATTCCATCTGCGGTATTGAGGTCATCGTCCATGGCGGAGATGAATTGCTCTTTTCGCTTAACCGCTTGTTTAACCTCGGGACGAATTTCTCCTGCTGGATTGCAGGTGGCTGTTCTTTTAAGTAACTCGTGGCAATTTTTAAGCCTTGCTACAGAGTTCACCGCGCTTTCCATAACTTGTTGCGAATAGTTCAACTGGCTTCGATAATGCGCGCTCAACAGCATAAATCTCACCGCCGTATAGCCGTAAAGCGCGGCAACGTTTCTTACTAAAAGAAAGTTTCCGAGTGATTTTGACATTTTTTGGTTATCGACATTAAGCATACCGTTGTGCATCCAAATTTTTGCGAATTGACTGCCTGTCGCCGCTTCACTTTGCGCTATTTCGTTTTCGTGATGGGGGAATATTAAATCCGCGCCGCCACCGTGAATGTTTATTGTGTCGCCGATATAATGTCGCGCCATTGCCGAACACTCTATATGCCAACCCGGCCGCCCTCTTCCGAAAGGCGATTCCCACGAGAACTCTTGTGCGTTCTCGCTATCAACGGATTTCCAAAGCGCGAAGTCAATCGGCGCTTCCTTCAGCGCGTTTTCGCCCACGCGATTAGATGCGCCTTGCTCAAGCTCTTCCAACGGCATTTGAGATAATTTCCCGTATTCTTTGAACTTTTTTGTTCTGAAATATACGTCACCGGCTGAGAGATACGCAAAGCCTTTATCAATAAGAGTTTGAATTAATTCTATAATAATACCTATGCACTGTGTTACTTTCGGGTGAATGTCGGCATCCGTCACGCCAAGAGCGCGCGCATCTAAAAAATAGTCTTTGATGGCGTTTTCAGCGACTTCAGACGGGCTTTGAGCTGTTTCACTCGCCTTTTTGATTATTTTATCGTCAATATCGGTAAAATTTTGAACAAAAAATACATCATAGCCCCTATATTTAAGATAGCGGCGCAACACATCAAAAACGCAAATCTGCCTTGCATTGCCGATATGAATGAGATTATAAACCGTCGGGCCGCAAGCATAAACGCTGATTTTATTCTCACCGTCAGCAACAACCTCTTCTTTTCGTCTCGTCATCGTGTTATAAATTCGCATATTTTAGAAACCTCTCACTTGACATATTTAAAATTATATGTTAAAATTAGTGCAAACGCTTGAAAGGGAAAAGACCATGTATAAAAGAAGTGAACGCTTGAAAGAGCAAGACGAAAAAATGAAAAAGTTGGTTAGGCGCAACTGGCTCATCGCAGCAGTGTCGTTAATATTAGCAGTCTTAGCCGCCCTGTTCGCCGACAGCTTGGTACAGTTGATAGTTGACAGTTGATAGTGGACAGTCGTTGTGTCCGCTTACGCGGACGTTTTTAAAATACGTCGCCAACGGCGACTCCATAACTGTCAACTGTCAATTGTCAATTGTCAACTGTTCGTCAACTGTTCGTCAATAATTTGACGAAGTTTTGTTATGCCTTCGCCTGTTTTCGCGCTGAATTCTATTATTTTTACGCTGTCAGGACATGTCAGTTGTTCGAGCATTTCCTCGCGACGTTTGTCACGTTGCGACTTTTTTAGTTTGTCGGCTTTAGTGAGAACTATGACAAATTCAATCCCGATGGCAACAAGAAAGTCTAACATTTTTAAGTCATCGGCAGTGGGAGGGTGTCTGAAATCCACCAACTGAAAAACCAACCGCACACCCGGGGCGCGCTTGAGATAACCCTCAATCAAGGCCTTCCAACCCTCTCTTTGGGTTTTAGACACTTTCGCATAACCATAGCCGGGCAAATCAACTAAGAAAACCCGTTCATCCACATCAAAAAAATTAACCATGACTGTTTTACCCGGCGTTGAGCTTACCCTCGCGAGTGCCTTTCGGTTAAGCAGTTTGTTGATTAGCGATGATTTTCCCACATTTGAACGCCCCGAAAACGCAACTTCAAGTTTCTCTGCCGGAGGAATTTGTGAGAATTTGTTATAAGAAGTGATAAATTTGCTGTTCTGCCAGTTCACTTTTAGCTATGCCCTTTCATTCGGCGGCTTGCCTAATTTTGCCACCGGCGGCTCGCCGGTTATATATCACAATTGGTAATAATGTTTATTCCTTTTGCCTGTAAAAGCTTGACTGTTTCGGGGTTGTTGTCGGTTCTGACGACTATGTCGGCTTTCCCTGAGACTTTGCCCATCATTGAGTATGCGTATTCGATGTTAATGCCCTTTTCTTCGATTGATTTGACGACTTCATAAAATGCCCCTGCCTTATCGTCAATGCCGAAGCCGACAACATCGGTTACTTTAGCAGTGAAACCGCCGTCTTTCAGCGCGTTGACTGCTTTTTCGGTGTTGTTAACTATAAGGCGCACAATCCCGAAATCAGTTGTGTCGGCAACAGACAACGAACGCAAATCAATGCTTTCTTTATTTAACGCCTCGGTTATTGCGCAAAGTCTCCCCGATTTATTTTCCACAAAAACAGATATTTGTTTGAGCATGGTTCACACTTCCTTTACTTTTTCTGATATATTTCTTCCGAGTTCAAATGCCTTTTTGTTTTCTTCAAGAGCTTTGGGTGGCACACTTTCTTCTAACGCTTTTTGCCATGCCGCAAGCTCAAAGTCCATTATATTTGACAGCACACCCATCATCACAACGTTGCTTGTTCTCGCGTTTCCTGCCTGAACGGCAAGCCCCAACGCATCCACAGAAATGGTGTCAACCCCCAACGCCTTGATTTTGTCAATAATGTTTTCATTATATTGAGCCGCCCCGGTAATCACCGGCATGGGGGGTAGTTTTTGCGTGCTGACAATCAGTTTCCCACCTATTTTGAGATAGCTTAGCCACCGTGCGGCCTCCATTTGTTCAAACGCTACCATGATGTCCGCTTCACCTTTTTCCACAACGGGGGAATGAACTTCCTTCCCATACTTAACGTATGTGCTAACCGCGCCGCCGCGTTGAGACATTCCGTGAACTTCACTCACTTTGGCATCAAACCCTTGACTAAGCAACAAGTTTCCCAATATACGGCTTGCTACAACTGAACCCTGTCCGCCAACGCCGACAAGAATGATTGATTTAGTCTTCATGTTCTCCTCCTATAGCCCCAACTTTACACATTTGCGTGCATACGCCGCAACCCACACAAAGGGTTGAGTTGACTTTCGCCTTATTGTCAGCAAACGTCAACGCAGGGCAGCCGATTCTCATGCACATCTTACAGCCGTTGCATTTTTCGTTGACACTCAAAGCGGCTTTGTGCTTAGTCGTTTTCAAGAGCGCGCAAGGCATACGGGCAATAATAACGCTCGGCTCGTTGGCATCTAATTCTTGTTTAAGCACGCGTTCAGTTTGAGCCATATCAGAGGGTTCGATTACAACAACCCTGTTAATTCCGACTGATTTACAAAGCATTTCTAAATCAACTTTTGCCGTGAAATCTCCATAAATATCATGTCCGTTGGCAGGATTGTTTTGATGCCCTGTCATTCCCGTGGTTGAATTATCCACAATTAATATTGTGCTGTTAGTGCGGTTATATGCTATGTTAATCAGCCCGGTAATGCCGTTGTGAATAAAGGTCGAGTCACCGACAACACCGATTGCGCGATTTTCATAGTCTTTGCGCGCCTTATTAAAGCCGTGTAACGCGCTTACCCCCGCACCCATACAAATGCAGGTGTCCATCGCTGAAAGGGGAGGCGTTGCCCCCAACGTATAACAGCCAATATCGCCGTTCACCATAACCCCTAACTTCTTCAAGACATAAAACACACTTCTGTGTGAACACCCGGCGCACAAGATTGGCGGTCGCACAGGGATAGGCTCTCCAAACTCAAGATAAGGTGTTTTTTCGCCGGTGATTTTCTCCCTGATATACGGGCCCGAATATTCGCCCACATAAGTGAAAATTTCTTTTCCAAGCGGTGACAAGCCGATTTTGCGGCAATGTGTTTCAATAATATCATCTAACTCTTCTGCTACGTAGAGCTTTTTAACTTTAGAGGCAAAATCTAAAATAAGCTGTGTGGGAAGCGGATTGACAATCCCCAATTTCAAATATGAAGCATCATTACCGAAGGCTTCTTTCGAGAACTGATAAGTTGTACCCGATGTTATAATCCCTATTTCGGGGTTGTTAATTTCAATCTTATTGAGCGGTGAAGTTTCGGCGTATTCTATAAGTTTCAGGGTTCTTTCTTCAACCTTAGGGTGTTTTGCTCTGGCGTATGTCGGCATCATAACATATTTTTCGGCATCTTTTTTATAATCGCCCATATCGCGCTCAACCCGCTCTTGCTCTTCAACAACACCTTGAGAATGAGAGGTTCTGGTGGACAGTCTTAAAAGCACGGGGGTGTCAAACTGCTCTGATATTTCAAACGCCAATTTAGTAAACTCTTTACATTCATGCGCGCTCGACGGCTCTAACATAGGGACTTTCGCCGCTATAGCGTGATGACGTGAGTCTTGTTCGTTTTGCGATGAGTGCATACCCATATCGTCCGCCACCGCAAAGACCAATCCTCCGTTAACGCCGGTGTAAGAGGCCGTATACAAAGGGTCGGCTGCCACATTCAGCCCGACGTGTTTCATTCCCGAAAACGCCCTTGCCCCCGCGATTGACGCACCGATTGCTACCTCGGCCCCAACCTTTTCGTTGGGCGACCATTCAACCCACATCTTTTCGCGCTCAAAACCGGCAGCGTGTATTGTAATCTCGGTGCTCGGCGTTCCGGGATAGCTTGAAACCACCCTAACTCCCGCCTCATAAAGCCCCCTTGCAACCGCATGGTTACCGAGCATAAGTTTTTTACCCATTTTTTCAGACATTCCCTTTCTTCTCTCTTTTTTCAACCCACTTTTAACATTATATCACAAGCAAATTAAAAACGCAAGAGAAATTTTGATAAAATATCAACTCTTTCCCAACTCAACACAAGCGTTTTTAATTTTATCACTTGCTTTTTCAAAAACATCTACAATTAGAGGGTCAAAGTGTGTGCCTCTTTCTTGTGTTATAATCTCAACTGCTTTTTCGTGGGTGAAGGCTTTTTTATAGGAGCGTTCAGAAACAAGCGCGTCATAAACATCGATAATCGCCATAATTCGCCCGTGCAGAGGAATTTCACCACCCTTCAATCCGTGCGGATAGCCTGTGCCGTCCCACTTTTCATGATGAAAGGTTGAAAATAATTTCGCGCTGTATAAAAATTCGGCATCTCCCGTTCGTTCGATTGCTCTGTCGATAATCGTGCCGCCTTCTGCCGCGTGGGTTCGCATAATTTCAAACTCGCTTTCTGTCAACTTACCGGGTTTATTTAAAATCGTGTCTGAAATAACCACCTTTCCTATATCGTGAAGGCGTGATGATGATACTACCGATTCAAAGTCCCAACGCTTTAACTCATCAATGTAAACGTCTTGTTCAATCATGGCGTTTATTAAAATTTCAATGTATACCACCGTGCGCTCAATGTGACCGCCTGTATTTTTATCGCGGCTCTCAACAATGTCCGCGAGCATATAAACTATGCCGTTCTTTAAATGCAAGAGTTCACTCGTTCTGTCTCTGATTTGTTTGTCTATATGCAGATGATTTTTAATTCTGTTTAACAGCACAGGCTTTGAAAAAGGCTTTGTGATAAAATCCACCGCGCCTAACTCAATCCCGTAAGCCTCATTGTCAGAATCGTTTAAGGCAGTCAAAAATATAACAGGAATATCGGCGTATGCCGCATTTTGCTTTAAAATCTTCATAGCATCAAACCCACTCATTTGGGGCATTTGAATGTCAAGCAAAATTAAATCAGGGTGTTTCACCTCAAGAAGCGAAAACATCTTCTCGGCAGACGGCATAGTCAAAACATCATACTCACTCTCAAGCATAGATGCCGCAAGCGTAAGAATATAATCATTATCATCAACCATAAAAACCAATTTTTGCATTTTTAGACACTCCTTTAAACACTCCTTTTATACACGTCGCCAACGGCGACTCCAAAATTGTCAATTGTCAATTGTACATTGTCAATTGTCCGTCATTGTTTTGATGACCTTATTCGTCTTTTCATAACAAAATCTGATAAATGTGTCGCTATTTTCTCGCGCAATATTTCCTCGTCTATTGGCTTCAAAATAAAATCGCTGGCACCTTGACTTATGGCAACTGATATGTTATCAATCGTTCCCTCTGAGGTAAGGAAGACTATCGGCGTTTCTTCATGCCCTGCCGTTTTTCGTATAATAGGAACCAAGTCAAAACCTTGAAGCCCCGGCATTTTGCAATCGAGCAAAAACAAGTCGGGAACCATTACCTTCAAAAGCTCTTCTAAAACCAACGGATTTGAAAGCGTTCGCACAACATATTGCTGATTTAATATGCTGTTGATTGCCTTTAATATACTCGGATTGTCATCAACCGCAAGCACTAAAGGCTTATTCTTCTCCTGCATTTCCGGGTTAAGCTGAAACTCAATACACTCAATCAAGTCGGAATCTTTAAACGGCTTAGTGATAAAATCAACCGCCCCGTGGCTCCTGCCCTTTATGATTGACTTTCTGTCGTTGTTCCCCGACAAAAATATAACGGGAATGTCGGCAAAACGTTCTTGTGCCTTCAACTTTTTTATAATTTCATAGCCGTTCATGTCGGGCATATTTATGTCGAGAAGAATTATTTCAGGCTCTGTTTTTTCAAGAATTTTAAACAACGCCTCAGCAGAAGTCGCGGGAAATATTTCATAACGCTCTTTAAGCCGCTCTTTGGCAGACATCAGTAAAAACCCCACATCGTCAACCATAATAACTTTTCTTCTGCTTTCCTTTTGAACCGGTTTTTCAGCCATATTTTTTCACCCTTGTCCTTTCACAATAAAATTTAAGATAATTTTTTTACGATTTTTGGATAATCCATTACGTCGACCATATTGCGAAGCCATTCGCAAAGACCATCATCAGCCGAATATTTAAAAGCCTCAATCTCTGACATTGCCGAATCTACGCCGTCCATGTCATAAATCTTACAGGCGGCACAAAGCTTTTCAAGCAATTTAATTTCGGGTTTTTCTTTAATAGGTTTGGGATTAAGCGCGCTTATTTCGCCAAGCACTGCATCAATCCTGTCCACAAGCGCGTATGCCGAATTAATAAAACTCTGATTATTCGCTGTTACAAATTCCCAATTAGCATCTTTGCCCGCAAATTCAAGCTCTTTTGCCTTTTCCCCAATTTCATTTGCAAATATGTCAAAACTCATTCCCTTAAAACCGTGAACAGTTATTATGTATTGTTCGCTCTTGCTTACTATTTCCATTGTTTTCAGCATAGAACGGGCGTTTATTGCAAATGAGTGTAATATTTTTAAGTAAACATCGGCGTTCATGTCATAACGTTTAAGACCCTTCTCGACATCCATGCCGTCTATTCCGCCGCTTAAAATCTGCATAGTCGATTTTTTGAGGAACTCCGGCGATTTGCTGATTAGCTCCAACGGCTCTTTAGACAATTTTTCGATATATTGAACCGCCGTGTTGACAGCGTTTTCAAATTCGCTGTGAAGAACCTGCGTTCTGATTTGGTCTAAAACATCGGTGGAAAGCTTAATCCCCGCAATCGAATCTAACGCGCCCTTTCTGTTATAATCTTTGCACATTTGTATGGTCACAGACAGGCTTTCAATCAACTCGTTCACATCTATATTTTGGTCGGAATGTGTATGAGCGTCTGTTTTAGGCGTGTGCTTTTCAATAACAGAGTGAAGATTTTCAAGCAAGTCGGGGGCGGAAGACGTGAGAAGAGAGAGGTCTTTCTTTTTTCCCGCCTGTTCAAAGCTATAAGCCATTTCAGAAAGCGCGGTCTCACCCATATTAGCACACGCACCCTTAATTCCGTGTATAGCGACTATGAATTTCTGCAATTCTTCTTCGCTTGAATAATCACCCTCTTCTACCTTAGCGCATATGCCCTCTAAAATCCCTGTTGTTCTACGGGCATCTCTGAGAAAAGCCTCGACTAATTCTTGATTTATGTCCTTTTCTTTCTTGAAGAATTGCGCACGAACAGCTTCAAGAATCTCGGGTGGTTGTTTGTCACGAATATGTTTTATTAAAACGGCGTTTAATCTGCGTATATCTATTGGCTTTGAAATAAACTCATCGAAACCGCTTTGCAAAAACATCTCGGATTGCCCCGACAGGGCGTTTGCGGTTAAGGCGACTATAGGTCTTGTGTAGCCTAACTCACGAATTTGTTTGGTTGTTTTTATGCCATCGGGTTCGGGCATCATGTGGTCCATAAATATAATATCGTATTCTCTGCCGCTTTTAATTCTTTCAATAGCGGCTAACCCGCTTTGCACAGTGTCTATTTGCAGTCGATAAGGTTTCATCAAACCCTCGGCAACATACAGATTTGTTTCTACATCGTCCACGACTAACACTTTTCCATAAGGCATCGGGTGTTGGATTACCTTTGATATATTCGCGCCGTTCATATTACGCTCGCGCAGTTGTTGCAGGTTTTGAGCAGACTCTTTGCCGATTACCTCATCGCTTGCTTTTATATGGGGCAAACGAACAGTAAACATCGTCCCCTCACCCGGCGCGCTTTCAACCGCAATATCTCCGCCCATTAGTTTAATAAGACGTTGTGTGATTGACAGCCCTAAACCCGTCCCCTCGATTGTTTTCCCCGAATCTTGATAAAAACGAGAGTATTCGTCAAACAGCTTTTCGACTTGCTCGTTGGTCATGCCGTACCCGGTATCAACCACTGAAATATCCAAGATTATTTTGTCGCAATCGTTTTCATCTGGCTCTGAATTCACAATAAGAGTCACCGTTCCCTCATCGGTATATTTAAAAGCGTTTGAGAGCAGGTTGTTCATGATTTGCTTTATTCTCAATTGGTCGCCAATTAAATTTAAAGGAATGTCTTCATCAATCCTAACGTCAAACTTAATTGATTTATCGCCTATGCGCATAATATTCAGATTGATTGAATCATTGATTAAACTTAAAATGTTATATTCGGCAGGAAGAATATCAAGTTTCCCGGCTTCGATTTTTGAGAAGTCTAAGATGTCATTTATAATCCCGAGTAATAGGTCACAGGAGTTATAAATTTTAGCTAAGCCTTCTTTGGTTTTCTCAGAGACATTCCCATCTTGAATTAATATTTCAGTTATTCCCCAAATTGCATTCATGGGCGTACGGATTTCATGGCTCATGTTCGCTAAGAACGCCGATTTTGCCTTGCTGGTTACTTCAATTTCGGCTCTCTCTTTCGCTAACTGCCTTATATTTGTAATATCCTGCACAATCTCGATAAAACCGGCAATTTCGCCTTCAATATTGTAAAAGATTTCAACATCAACCTGATAAGAAGAATCTTCATGATTAAAGAAAGTGCGTTTGACTCCTCTTTTTGCGCAGGCGATTCCGCATTTATCGGTGTTGCAAATTTCCGAATTCCAGTTGCTGCACGGCTTGCCGACAATATGTTCAAGCTTCGTGTCAAGAAAGTCTTCTGTCGCCCTGTTAACAAAAGTCCAGTTCATATCGGCATCGGTAACGGTAACAGGCAGGGGAATCGCATCGAGAATAGATTTATACCAGTGGGCATTCTCTTTGATTTTAGACATAGTCTCTGAGAGTTCCTGTTGCATTTCTTTTTGTGCGGTAATGTCCATGAGCGCGCCCGCCGTCCTTATCGGGACACCGGCGTTGTTTCTGTTAGTTGTGCCAAGGGCGCGAAAGTATCTGTATTCCCCACTCTTCATTTTCAGCCGTTTTTCAACGTCATAGAGGGTCTTTCCGCTGTAGTCGTTCAAATGCGCTTCAAAAGCCTTAAGCACTTTTTCGTGGTCATCGGGGTGAATCCTGTTGCTCCAACTTTTCAGTTTATTCGGAAAGTCATTCTCATCAACAAACCCCAACATCTTGCGAAAGTCATCGGTAAACATCAGCCTGTTATCGATATTCACCGGGTCATCGCTTATAACGTCCATATCCCAAAGCGCGATATTGAGCGCATCGTTTGAGAGTTTATATTTCATTATATCATATTTATTTGAGCGGAATTGCTCAATCAATTTAATTTGATTTGAGACTCTGAGCTTAACAAGCGCGGGTGAAAACGGCTTTGCTAAATAGTCCACCGCCCCCAAAGCTAAACCCCTCTCTTCATCAGCGGCATCGCTTAGCCCCGTGATAAATATTACGGGAATGTTTCGTGTGACTTCTGAATTTTTAAGCGCGGCAATAACCGTATAGCCGTCTATTTCGGGCATGATTACATCAAGCAATATAACATCGGGTTGATGTTTCACCGCCGCTTCAATGGCGGTTGCCCCACTTTTCGCCACATAAACGGTATATTCAGGCTGTAAGATATGAGAAAGTGCGATTACGTTTGACGTTTCATCATCGACAATAAGTACACTGTTTTTCTTTTGGTGTTCCATCTATTACCCTTTCTATTACCATTTCTGTAACCTAACAAGTTCTTTCTTAGCCGATTCAAAGTCATAGTCATCGATTTGGTTTATAAGCTCCCCTGTTCCGGGGACACAGCGCAGTTCACTAATCAGTTCAAGACATTCCGGCGACAAATTGTCAAGCATTGAACTTAACTTTTCAAACAACTCGGTCGTCTGTTTCTCGCTCAAAACTTTCTGTTTGACGACACTCTTGCTTTCTTCATACAAAGGTTTTAAAGCCGCGAGAGTTTCTTTCAACTCGCTTTCAAGTTCTTTCATTTTGTTTTTTGGAATGTGTTTTTCGTCTTTTAACAGCAATTCAAATTCATACGCGATTTTTTGAAGCCTTTCCCTTTTAATTTGCCCCGCGTTAGATTTTAAGTTGTGCGCCAATCTGTGGGCAGTTTTAAAACACCCCGACACTATTGCATTAGCGATTTCGCCATATTTATTTCGATTGTTTTTATAAAAGCTTATTTGCAGTTTGGCAATAAGTTGACTTTCACTATCAACGCTGATATTTCGCGGCTGTTCGGGGGTAACACAGGGTTCAAGATATTTCAGCAACAATCGCCACAACTCTTGTGAGGTGAACGGTTTTCCGATATAATCTGATATGCCGTATTTTCGATATTTCTCTAAGTCGCTTGCCATTACGTTTGCGGTTATTGCGATAACGGGGCTTTCAACATTAAGCTCTTTGATTTTAATTGTCGCTTCAATGCCGTCCATAACCGGCATAAATATGTCCATAAAAATTAAGTCGAATGGCTTTTCGCCTTTTTCTTCTCGTTCGGCGACTATGTTTACCCCTTCTTTGCCATTTTCAGCAACCACTGTATCTAACCCTACGTTGTTTAAATGTTCAACGATGACCTGTTGATTCATGCTGTTATCATCACAGATTAAGACATTCCCTTTAAAATATGGTCTTTCAATGCCGTTTTGTTGAGCAACAACAGCAATTTCGGCGTTTGTGGTTTCAAACTTTAAGTCAAAGTGAAAACGGCTTCCGACATCAGGCGCGCTGTCAACCAAAAGCGCGCCGCCCATAAGCGCGACAATATTTTTAGTTATAGCCAACCCCAACCCCGTGCCCCCATAGTTGCGCGTTGTTCCGGTGTCGGCTTGTATAAAGGGCGCGAAAACCCGTTCAATTTGCTCTTGAGTCATGCCTATGCCTTGGTCTTTAACCTCGAAACTTAATGTAAGCGTGTCTGTTTCACTTAATTCAGATATAACCGTAAGCTCAACTTTGCCGCTGTCGGTGAATTTCACCGCATTTGATAAAAGGTTCATGATTGCTTGATAAAGTCTGAGCGAGTCACCAATCAGCTTTTTGTTTAAAGGTTTGAAGTTAACAACAAAATCTAAGCCTTTCGCTGAAACCTGCGGGGCTATAACCGCACGACAGCGCGATATTACCTCATCTAAATCGAAGGGTTGATGTTCAAGCTCCATGTTTCCCGATTCGATTTTTGAAATATCTAAAATGTCGTCAACTATATTGAGCAACCACCTTGTGTTGTCTTTGATTTTCAAAAGATAGTCGTCAACTTGATTACGCCTGCTTTCAGGTAAATCTAAAGCGAGTTCAGAGAACCCCATGATACTGTTCATGGGTGTTCTTATTTCGTGGCTCATTGTGGCAAGAAATCGACTTTTCGCCTTATCGCGCGCTTCGGCAACCTGAGCTTTATACATTGCATCTGACATTGCCCGTTGATTGATTGAGTTCACCAACATATAGCAAACTGAGCGAAGAATATCAAGCTCATCATCGGCAAAATCACGAAACTTTCTGCAATCGTCAATACAACAAAGACCCCAAAATCCGTCCCTAATCAAAATCGGAACAACTAAAGCCGTTTTTATCTTAAATGGTTCCAAAAATTCTCTGTCTTTTTCAGACAGCGTGTTAATCGGCCCCTTTATGTACTCACCACGCGACAATCTGTCTGCCCAGTTGGGTGTTATGTCGTAAGAAAAATCGTTAATAAGCACCTGCTTTTTTACTTTTTCGCCTGTCTTGCTGAGCCAATGGTCTTTTAAAACAGCATAGAGTTCCTCGCCCCTCATTTCGTTTTGCCAAATTTCAATGCAGTCGATGTCTAAATTTTTACCTATAATCTCCATGCCTTCATGAAGAGAAGCTTTGAAAGTCTCGCCGTCATTTGCGGTGAGTAACGCGCTTGCCGCTTTATTGACAGCATGAAGCAGGTTGTTTTGATGTTTGAGGGCAGTTTCCATCATGACCTTTTGAATTTGGTTTTGAACTCGCCACTTTATGATTGCCGGGCTGAAAGGCTTGCTGATATAATCAGCCGCCCCCAAAGCAAAGCCCTTTTCTTCATCAGCAGGGCTATTCAGCGCGGTCAGGAAAATAACAGGTATATGACGGGTTTGCTTTGACTTTTTCAAGACAGCGATTACTTCATAGCCGTCCATCTCGGGCATTACTACATCCAACAAAATAATGTCGGGAATGTGTTTGCGCGCCGCCTTAATGCCGTCAGCCCCGTTATTCGCCGCATAAATAGTATAATCAGCCTCTAAAATGTTAGTGAGCAATGAGTCGTTTAAACTCTGGTCATCAATAATAAGAATACTCTTTTTCAAGATAATTCCTCCAAATGCGTAAGTTGTTTTCTTGCTGCTTCAAAGTCGTAGTCTTCAATCAGTCTTGCAAGCTCTTCTGTTCCCTCGAACGCGCGTATTTCGTTTAGCAGGGCGATACAGTCGGGTGACAGGTTTTCGAGCATTGGCTTTAACTTCTTAAATAGATCTTCGCTTTGAGGGGATTTTAGCGGAATAAGCTCTTTCTCGTCTTTATCGTCTTTTTTGTCAAGAACGCCGGGTTCATCAAGCAACATATCTAACTCGTTAAACGCCCTGTCAAGCTCTGCCTTTAGGGCTTTCATCTTGGTGTCCCAAATTGATGCCGCGCCGTCTCGCAACAGCATTTCAACTTCAGCGGCGGCATTTTTGAGACTCGTCATGCCGATTAAACCGGCACTGCCTTTGAGCGTGTGGGTCAGCCTGTGCGCTAACTTAAAGTCACCCGCGGCGGCGGCTTTAGAAATTTCGTCGTGAACTGTGCGGTTGTTTTTAATGAATTTAATGCGCAATTTCTTTTGCAACTCGTGATTTTGAGCGTATGAGTTATCAACGGTTTCGTTAATCACCGGCTTTAGATGTTTCAAGAGAATACGCCAGAGTTCTTGTGACGTGAAGGGTTTGCCTAAACAGTCGGGCATTCCGCTTTTCTTGTATTTCTCTAATTCGCTTGTCATCACATTCGCTGTCATTGCGACTATCGGGGTTTTCGTATCAAGGGCGAAAATCTTTGAGGCGGCTTCCATTCCGTCCATAACCGGCATGAACATATCCATGAAAATTAAGTCGAACGGTTTCTCGCCTTTTTGCTTTCTTTCAGCAACTGCATCAACACCTATTTTGCCGTTTTCAGCAACCGTGGTTTGAATCCCCACCCTTAAAAGGTGTTCGCAAATCACCTCTAAGTTCATGGCGTTGTCATCGCATATTAAGATTTCACCTTCAAAATAAGGGCGTTCAATCAACAAAACATCGTCACGTCCGTTTAAATCGTCGGTGGCTTCAATAAGCTCAAATTCAGCTTCAAAACTGAATTTACTGCCGACATCGGGGGTGCTTTCAACTTCTAACTTCGCGCCCATAAGCTCAATAATGCTCTTGGTAATCGCTAAGCCTAAGCCCGTTCCCCCATAATTCCTCGTCGTGCTGGAGTCTGCCTGTGTAAACGGGTCGAAAATCTTTTTAATTTGCTCATCGGTTATGCCTATCCCCGTGTCACGGACTTCAAAGTAAATCGTCGCCATTTCAGAGTCTGCCTTCTTAACAGTTGACGAAAGATAGACCGCCCCTCTTTCGGTGAACTTCACGGCATTTGACAACAAATTAGTCAAAACTTGATAAAGCCTTACGGGGTCGCCTATAATTTTCTTGCCCTTAATCGGCTCGACATATACCCTAAGGTCAAGGTTTTTCTCTTTGATATTCGGCAAAATCACCGACTGACAACGCGAGAAAATTTCGTGCAGGTTAAACGGGGTCTGTTCAAGCTCCATCTTACCCGATTCGATTTTTGATATATCTAAAATGTCGTTTATAATTGAGAGAAGCCAATCAGTGCTGTCGGTGATTTTTTCTAAATAGCTTATAACTTGCGGCATAGAGCTACAGTCTTTCGCAAGCTCGGCAAAGCCCATTATACTGTTCATGGGTGTGCGTATTTCATGGCTCATGGTGGCGATAAATTCAGACTTAGCGCGATTTGCAAGCTCAGCCGCCTCATATCTTCTTTGTTCGGTAATGTCAAAAACATATCCCTCAACGTAGCTTTCAGAGTCACCCTCGTTTTCCCAAACAACACGGTTTCTCTCTAAGACCCACTTAACCGAACCATCTGGCATTAACAAGCGGTGCGTGTTCTCAAAAGGCAGACCTTTCTCGTTGGTGTTCATCGCTTTCAGCTCAATCGCTTCCATGTCGTCGGGGTGAAGCATCTCCATATATTTGTTCGGGTTAGTGAGCATTTCATCGGGAGTATAGCCCAACAGCTCTTTACTGCCCTGACTGACAAAAGTGAGCTGATAATCGGGGTATTTGTTTTTGCATTTATAGACCATTCCGGGCAGGTTGCTGATAATCGTGTCAATTCTTGATTCCATTCTGCGCTTATCACATTCGGCGGCTTCAAGTTTAATTCTTTCGGTAACGTCTGTATAATAACCTTCTAACAAGCGCGGTGAACCATCGGGATTTTTTTCAATAACGCGGCTTCGCTCCCAGACCCATTTTTCATTGCCGTCTCTCGTTTTGATTCTGTAAGATGCTTCAAACGGCAACCCGAAAGGCAGAGTTTCGGCACTCGTTTTCTCAATCAATTCAACGTCTTCGGGGTGAACCATGTCGAAAAATTTAAGCACGCCATTCCCCACCAACTCTTCAGGCGTATAGCCGATTAAACCTACACTGCCATCGCTGACAAACGTGTATGAATATTCGGGCGGATTGTAAACTTGTTGAAACACCATGCCGGGTAAATTGTTAATCATTGTCTCAATTCTTGTTTTCATCCGCGCCTGCTCATCTTCTGCTGTTTTTCTTTCTGTAATGTCCATTGCGATTCCGAGAAGCCCTACAACCTTATGGTTGTCAATGAGCGGGGTTCTGATAATTTCTTTGGCACGGCGGCTTCCGTCAACATAATCATACCAGCCCTCGCTCCTCAGCGTGACATTTTCTCTTATTACCTTTTGGTTAGCCTGTTCAAATTCTCTCTCGGCGTTTTTATCATGCACTTTTATGTCCTTGAAGTCTTTGCCGAGCAACTCTTTATTGCCGACTTGCGCTTCTTCTTTGAATTTACTGTTGACACTGGTGTATTTGTTATTAAGGTCTTTAGTAAAGACCATAGCGGGGATTGAATCATATATAGCGGAAAGTGTAGCGGCTTGAGTCGAAATCAACTTTCTTTTTCTCATATCTGCGATGTAGAACGCAGTTAATAAGATAATAATAGCGAACAAGACAATTATAGCACCGATTAGCCACGGTCTTTGCGCTTGCGAAAGCAGTGTCTTATATTCATAGGTTTGCCTCATCCACCTATTTGAAATTACTTCGGTATCTATTTTTTCAAGCGTTTTGTTAACTATTGAGAGCAAAACTTCTTGCTCAACATTAAAGCCGAATTTTGATTTAAAGCCGTTGTCGAACACAAGATTTGCTTTATATAGCGGCAACTGTTGATAATGGGTAAGCTGAAGAAGCAAGCTGCTGTTATTAACAACCATATCAATTTCGTCACGCGCTAATGCTTCAAGGGCGGAATGTGTATCGCTGTAAATTATGGTGTTAGAGTGTTCAGGGAACCACTGCCAAAATAAATCAGTATGCGCGTGGTCTTCAATAAGCCCAATTTTCATCGAAGAGACATCATGAAGGTTAATATAAGGAAACCCGGTTTTAGATATAAGCGCGGTATAATCAACAAAAAACTCTTTTTCAGGCCACAAGAAACGCCCCTCACGCGCAGGCATACGAATCAGCTCGGAAATGATTGAGACCTCTCCGGTTTCAAGCATATCAAGCAACTCGGGCCATTCGATTTTCTCATCGTGAACAATGTCAAATTCAAGCCCCGTCAACGACTCGATTTCACTAATCACGTCAAAGGCGATACCCTGCCACTCATTTTCATGAACATTGAAGAAGCTGACCGGGTAATTATCGAACTCTGCCCCAAACGATATGACGGGGTTTTCGCGCATATAGGCAACTTCTTCTTCTGTAAAACGCAAAGAAAGTTTGTAAATAGTATAATTTCTGTTGCCCTGCCTATATAACTCGCTTAGATGGTTATCTGCGCCGCTGTCAATCATTTTTTGAACAACCGAAATAATCGGCTCAAACTCGGCGTTTGCTGATGTTAAAGAAACAGGTGTTAACACGGGAGGGAAAAAGTTTTCGATAGTTATGTCTTCAAATTCAGCAAATGCCGCCTGGGCTGTATTAAGCGCGATTAAGGCATCAATCTCGCCCTCTTGCAACAGGGGGTATGTAGTTCCTATAGAATCAATAATAACCTCTTCATAAGTACCCTCCGGGGTTACTGCCGCAAAATCGTTAATGGATGCCGAACCCCTGCGAAACGCATAACGCGGTAGACGAGTTTCGGCGATAACGTCAAGTGGTGGGCTTTCTTTGTGTCGAATCATCGTGAGCGTTCGCATGGCTATAGGTCCTGCCGAATAATATATTTCACGGCGTTCGGGGGTTATGCTTATGTCACCCGTAAAGTCAATTTCGCCCTCACCTAAGGCATCGAATACATTAAGAGTCGTTAAAATTTGCGGCTCAAACTGAAAATCAAACATCTCGCTCAACCAATCGCACACCGACGGCCCGAACCCTGCGAGTGTGCCGTCTGACTTTACGAATGCCTCAGTGCTCGGCAACATTCCGTAAACAAAAGACGTGTATTTTGTTTTTAAGGCTTCGACGGCTTCAATCTCTTCATCTGTCACGCCCGGAACATCACGATATGAGCTGTAAGCCCACACCTGCGCGCTCGGCTCTGCCTGAGATTGGCAGCCTGCAACAACAGTTAATAGCAGTGCTATGCAAATTAAAGCGCATAACAATGCCTTCGGTTTTAAAATTATTTTCATCACAGCGCGCCTCCAAATTTCTCACAAACACAATTAAGTCCTTACACAAAACTATTATACAATATATTGGAAAATAAATCAAGCATTTTGAAAATAAAAAATTAAACAACAATAAGCCGCTCACGACAACGGCTTATTATTGGCTATTCGCGGTTTATAGGAGGTTGCCCATAACCGTAATTGCTTTAGACATGCCCTTTCTGCACAAATGCGCTTTGAGAGTATGTTTTCCCATATTTACCGGGATTTATTTTCAAACTTTAAAAACCTGCCTTTAGCTTAAATTGAGAAATCAGTCCTTCCAATACACTTGCTTGACTGCTCATTTCTTGTGAAGCCGCCGCCGATTCTTGAGCTGTCGCGCTGTTTTGTTGCACGACATGAGTTATATCAGTTACGGCAAGGTTTATTTGATTTATTGCGGTTGTTTGTTGGCTTGACGATTCGGCTATTTCCGATAAAATTTTGCCGCTCTCTTCTATGCCCGAAACTATTTCTCCGAGACTCGCGGCGGTGTCACCCGCGATTTTTGTGCCAAGCTCTGCTTTTTCCACAGAATTAGCGATAAGGGTTGACGTTTCTTTAGCAGATTCAGCACTTTTAGATGCTAAGTTGCGAACTTCTTCGGCAACAACAGCGAACCCTTTGCCCGCCGAACCCGCTCTTGCCGCCTCAACAGCGGCGTTGAGTGCCAAAATGTTAGTTTGAAACGCTATATCGTCAATGGTTTTGATTACCTTTCCTATGCCTTGATTGGCGCGATTTATTTCATCGACCGCATTAACCATCTGCTCCATTTGAACTGTGCCTTTTTCCGCATTTTGCATGATTGTATGGGCAAGTTCAGATGCTTCACTTGTTCTTTTGGCGGTTGCTTCGGTCTTAGTTGAAATTTCGGTAATTGTCGCCGATAATTGTTGTAATGTCGCGGCTTGTTGCGCCGAGCCGTCTGCTAAGGTACCCGAGCCTTCGGCAATCTGTTTCGAGCCATCGGTAACACTCACAGCAGAGTCGCTAATGTCGTTAAACATAGAGTTTAAGTTATCAACGACTTTTTTCAATGAAATGCCGATTGTATCTTTATCAGAAACAACTTTAATGTCATCTGACAAGTTACCACTTGCTATATTCGCCAATTCTTCTGAAACGTAAATAACCCTATCCATATAACTGTCACAATCTTCAATCAATTGCCCTATTTCATCTTTGCTCTTTTTAAAATGATTGAACATCGCGTTCACCTCATCTGAGCAGACAATGTTGCCCGTTGTTGCGGCTTGATTAAAGAACCTTGCAGTCTCTACAACCGGCTTCAATACGCGGTTTGTTATGAATAGCCATACAATGGGAATGACTATAATCAAACATACAATGCTAACGATAAGTGAAATAAAAATTGCTTCATTAACATCTGTATACACATCGGAATATGTACTGCAAACAAGTATTGTCCACCCTTGATTCGTAGTGCTGAAACCGCCTAACATCATCTCGTTATTCTCGTTTTTGTAGGA
Organism: Oscillospiraceae bacterium; assembly: GCA_009777445.1. GTDB lineage: Bacteria > Bacillota > Clostridia > Oscillospirales > Ruminococcaceae > Ruminiclostridium_E. The sequence goes on from WRLV01000029.1 coordinate 23,768, forward strand.
AATTGTTCCCTTCTTCTCACGCAACATTGTGTTTACCGCATCTGACATTCCACGATAAGAAGGATTTGTTTTTGCTAATTCGGCATAATTATTTTCCCCTCTCTCTAAAATGCCGATTATATCGACACCCGAAATCAAAGAGCCATCTGAATCAAACGCAAGGGCATAACCATCATAACCTGCTTTTGCCGCTTCAATTGCGTCATTTAGAAAGTCACCCGGCAATAACATGAATATAACGCCGATGAGTTCATTTTCCCAGCGAAGCGGTTGAGAGATTACAAGTACCATGCGATTGACTATAGGGCTGAAAAAAGGCGATGTTACGAAAGTCCCGCCATTGAGCGCGGCTTGAATGTATGCGCGCCCACTTAAATCAACGTTGTCTTCTCCCGGTAAGACAAGTTCATTGCCGCTCAAGTCAGTCATTTTCAGACTTATGTTATTTCCCAATGCTAAAGCCGCCGCCCTTGAAACGCGAACTCGCTCTTCAACGGGGGTGGTGGGGTTGGCAATACTGTCAATTTGGCTGAACGCGTTGAGCTTGCTATGTATTTCGGCTATATGCTTTTGCGAAAAGTCCGCTATATTATCGGCTGTATTTATATATGCCCTGCCTGCGGCATCTCTTGCGTTGTTTTGACTAACCACGATGAACATAATGTTGACTGCCATCATGGTGAGAAAAATCGCCAATACCACCCCGCCAATCAATCGTGTTTTAAGGCTGTCGCGCCTTCTGACCTCTCGAGTTTTCATTTTTTTACTTTAAACCTTTCATAGTAATAATTTAAAGTAAAGTATATCACAGCTCTCTTATAAAAAATAGAGACCGTGGTGGGTATTGGCAAAATTTTCTTTCTTGCTAATTTTTCAGCCCCAAAAAAACAATCCCCGCAACCAACAAGGTTTACGGGGATTTTTAGGGGAGAGATTTCCTCAATTACATGTTTAATATTCGTTGAATTTCACTATAAGGCATACCGCTTTGCTTGAATTCCTCCTTACTTTTGGCGGACAAAAACTTCGTTCACCACCATAATTGAGTACCGTCATCAGTAGCCGGAATTTTTGGCAACTCAATCGTATGTATTTCCAACTTATCAGAAAATTCAGAGCCTGTTTCGGGATTATATATGGGAAAACGTAGGGGACGGGCTTGCCCGTCTCGAAATTTGCAGATATTTATAAGAAAAGGGACGGGCAAGCCCGTACCCTACTATTTTTACGATTTTTTAAAAAACGAAAACAACTAATAGTCTTTGTTTCACTCAATTTTCAAATATGTGTGACGTGATAGAAACAAAGCTATATTTTGGGACATCTTCCAACAACTCATCAATAATATCTCTTAAGTATAATGCGTCTTCATTTAGATTTCTGTATTCAAGACGTTCATACAACAAGATAAATTCCTTATCTATTGAACAATAATAATAATTTCTGGAACCATATCCATCTTCCACCGCTTCCAGTAACTCAAATTCCACCCCTCTTATCGCGTTTATTTTTTCGTTTATATTATTAGGCAACTCAATTTTAGCTAAAACAGGAACTTTTTCATCATGCAAAACATTATTTGCATTTGCAATAATATCGTTGGAGTAATTATGTTCGTAAACATGGTCGTAAAAGAAGCCAAAGCGGTCAATTAATTTAACTATGCCTTCATTACTTATAAGGTACCAATAATCATAACTCGTATCTCCTTCATCGTCATCAAGATACCTTCTAATAAAAATCACTTCAGACAAGTCACTCACCGGATTTTTAGGTCCTGTCTTTATTACAGGCTTTCTCACCGTTATTCTACACCTTGCGGTAACGCCGTCTACCCTTGCAGTTATTACAGCTCTGCCTGCGGATACGGCTTTAATTTGCCCTCGGCTGTTGACTAAAACCACGTTTTTATCGCTTGTAGTCCATGTTATAGGCTTTTTGGAATTAGTTTGCGCCCTTATTTGTCGCACGTCACCCACTGAAATTGTGCCGCTTGTTCTGTTAAGTCTAAGCCTTGTTTG
>WRLV01000030.1 GCA_009777445.1 Oscillospiraceae bacterium
CACCAAAAACGAGAACATGCTTCTTCTTTGTGGCGCGCTTTGCAACAATGCAATGAAACAAAAGGAGGGGTACGTGGGAGACCCAACCGAAATCGCATTGTTATCAGCTGCGAATAAAGCCGGGATAGACATTACAACCCATATAAGATTGTCGGAAGTCCCCTTTGACAGCGCAACGAGGTATATGAGTGTTACAGTGCGCTCAAAGGGTGAATATATTAAGGGCGCAATAGATGTAGTGCTTTCTAAATGTCAACGTGTCTATTCGGGTTGCGTTGAAACTAAGCTCTTGACATTGCACGAGAAAAAGCAAATATTGTCAGCCGCTGAAAAAATGGCGAAAAAGGCGTTGAGAACACTGGGGTTTGCTCACAAAAACGCCGATGGCGAGTACATATTCATAGGCATTGCAGGTTTAAGTGACCCCATTCGCCCCGAGGTGAAAGCTGCCGTTGCTAAGTGCAAAAAAGCCGGCGTTCGCGTAATTATGCTCACCGGCGACCACAAAATAACCGCCGCCGAAATAGCCCGCCAAGCCGGCGTGCCCCCGGTTTCAGACCGAGAAAATGTTGGCTTTATTAAAAACAACTCACGCGCTGGTTTACGTCGCAGCGAATTGTCAACGGGCGTGCCGCCGATGGCAGACCGGGAAAGAGAATCATCAACAGCCATACTCACCGGCGATGATATATCGCGAATGGGTGACAATGAATTAAAGAATGCAGTGAAAACCGTTTGTGTATTTGCAAGAGTTTCGCCATCAGATAAATTGAGGATTGTCCGCGCCCTCAAATCGAACGGCGACATTGTGGCTATGACCGGTGACGGCGTTAACGATGCCCCCGCCGTAAAAGAAGCCGCAATAGGCGTAGCCATGGGAAAAACCGGCACAGACGTAACCAAAGAAGCGGCGCAAATCATTCTTCTTGACGACAATTTCGCCACCTTAGTTTCTGCTATAGAACAAGGAAGAACTATTTATGACAATATCAGAAAATTCATTCGTTACATGCTTTCGTGTAATATAGGTGAAGTAGTAACAATGTTTTTCTCAATGGTTTTGGGAATGCCTATCGTGTTGCTCCCAATCCAGATTTTGTTAATAAACCTCGTGACGGATGGGCTTCCTGCTGTGGCATTAAGTGTTGAGCCGCCAACCGATGGCATAATGTCGCGCCCACCGCGAAAAGCAAGTGAAAGCATTTTCGCAAACGGGTTAGCCTTAAAAATCTTGACACGCGGCTTAATCATCGGGATTTCAACCCTCATATCATTCATATTAGTCACAGAACAACAAGGCGTTGAAGCAGGCAGAACTGCCGCTCTCGCCACATTGGCATTATCGCAACTTATTTTTGTCTTTGAGTGCAAAGATGACAGTCGCGGACTCTTTAATGCGCGTTATAAAAACAACTTAAAGCTAATTTTAGCTGTCGCGCTGTCGTTTACAATTGTTCTTGTTTTGATGTTGAACGATTGGCTGTCGGGGATATTCAACACAGTGCCGCTCAACCAAAACAGCGCGCTTACAGTATTAGCGTTTTCGCTCTCGCTCTCAGTTTTAAGCGGAGTAATAAAGTTATTCCGCAAAAATAAAAATAAAAACAAGAAGCCTATAACTCTTTATAAAAATCCTTTATAGACAACATCGTGCCGTCACTGCTTTCTTCAATGGCATCATGAGCGTGTGACACTTGATAGCCATAGCCCTCATCTTCTGTCCTCACAACTAAATTTTTAACAGTTTGTAACAACGTAACGATATTCTTCAACTGGTCTTCTCTAAAACTGTTAATAATCCCGATACATAATTCTTTATTAGACATAATCTTATCCTTTCATGACAACTGCCTATACCCAGCGCGTTGAATAGCTCGTTTCACTTCTTCAAAATGCTCTTTGTTTTTAGTTTCCATAGAGATGTGGAGGTAGCAGCCGATAATATCGGTGTTTTCTCCACCGTAATTGTGCATAACTTTTATGACGTTTGCCCCGACATCGGCGATTATTGTTGACACTTCTTTTAGCTGACCGGGTTTGTCTAACATCGCGATTTTGAGTTCGCAAAGCCGCCCTGTAGTCAAGAGACCTCTGCCTATTACACGTGAGAGAATGTTCACATCAATGTTCCCACCCGAAACAATAACGCAGGTTTTCTTGTCCTTCAAATCGTTGGGAAGTTTGTCGAACATCACCGCCGCAACTGCCACTGCTCCCGCCCCCTCGGCAACTAATTTTTGCTGTTCAATAAGGGTGAGTATGGCTGTCGCCGTTTCGTCATCAGTGACGGTGACAATTTCGTCGACGTATTCTTTGCAAAGACCATAGGTAATTTCACCCGGCGATTTCACCGCAATTCCGTCTGCAAAGGTGGATATGCTTTCTAATTCAAGTCGACTGTTTGAATTTGCGGAATGTTTCATGCTTGCTGCACCCTGCGCTTGAACCCCGTAGACTTTGCAGTCGGGTCTCAACTTCTTGATAGCAAAAGCAATGCCTGCAATTAAACCGCCGCCGCCGATTGGAACAACAACCGCCTCAACATCGGGTAACTGCTCTAAAATTTCCAAGCCGATTGAGCCTTGCCCGGCTATAATGTCAATATCGTCAAAAGGGTGAATGAACACACCGTTGCTTTCTTCTTGAAAAGCGACAGCGGCTTTATATGCATCATCATACATTCCTTCAACGAGCCTTACTTTCGCGCCTAATTGTCTTGTCGCTTCGATTTTAGAAAGTGGGGCTATATCGGGAATGAAAATTGTCGCATCAATCCCCATTTTCTTTGCCGAAAGAGCGACACCTTGCGCGTGGTTTCCTGCTGAGCAAGCAATGACTCCCCTTTTTCGCTCCGCTAGTGAGAGCATTGCGATTTTAAAATATGCCCCTCTCACTTTAAACGAGCCTGTCACCTGCAAGTTTTCGGTTTTAAAGTGTAGGTTTTTATTGTGAGAAACCATTGATGACGGAATAATGTCGGTTTTTCTTATGCAATCTTTCAACACATGTGAAGCCTGGTATATTCTATCAAGAGTTAACATTCTTTTAAATTTGCCCTTTCTTTGCTTTCTTTACTTTGTGATAATGTCTTTCACCGAGCCGCCCGGTGGAATCATCGGGAGAACTGTTTCGTCAGAAGAAATTTTAAAGTCAATAACCACCGGAAGTTCAACGGGCAGTTTTTTTGCAATCTCCTCTAATTCAGCTATAGTTGACACCGAAAAGCCGCATGCCCCGAAAGCGTTTGCTACTGCGGCAAAGTCGGTTTTGCGCCCGCTCAAATCGCTGTTAGAATACCGTCCCCCATAAAACACACCCTGCCATTGACGGGGCAACCCCAACGCGCCGTTGTTGAGAACAACAATTATAATCGGCAGTTTTTGCGACACCGCTGTGGCAAGTTCGGTGAGATTCATTCCAAAACTCCCGTCGCCCGTGAAAAGAACAGTTCGCTTTTTATTGTTGGCAATACAACCCCCAATTGCCGCGCCGAACCCAAAGCCCATCGCGCCGAGCCCACCAGAGGTGAGCAACTTACGCGGTTTTTCAAACTTATAATACTGCATCGCCCACATTTGATGTTGCCCCACATCGGTGGCGACAACAGTGTCGTCATCACAAAAGAGCCGCTGAACCGTCTCAACCACGCCACGCGGCATAAAATCGCGGCGGCGTAATTCACGTTCTTCGTGTTTCAGCTCTTCTATTTGAGAGAGCCATTCTTTATTTTCTTTTGGTGGAATGTGTTGTGCCAATTTTAACAAGAACTGCTTAACATCGCCCTTTAAGGCATAGTCTGCAACGACATTTTTTTCAAACTCGCTCTCGTCAACGTCAATATGGATAATCGTTTTATCTTTAGAGTATTCGGCGACATTTCCGGTTGCCCTGTCAGAGAACCTTGCCCCTAAAACAAGCAAGACATCACACTGGGATTTAGCTAACGATGAAGCGTATTTACCGTGCATACCGCACACCCCGAGGTTCAGCGGATAAGAAGCAGGCAGAGCCGACAGCCCCATCACACTAAGCCCCACAGGGGCGGACAGTTTTTGCGACAACGAAAGTAGTTCCTTTTCGGCACCGCTCGAGACAATCCCCCCACCCGCATAAATAAACGGTTTTTTGCAGTTGTTTATTACAGAGACGAGTTTTTCAAACTGTTTGTCGTCTGAAATAGGCACGCTTTGTTTTTTTGCCACGCTGTTGCCTTTATATTCGCATAAATCGCTTTGAATATTTTTGGGAATGTCCACTACCACCGGGCGTGGGCGACCGTCATTTGCTACCCTGAAAGCTTCATCTAAAGTGCTTTCGAGTTCACTGACATCGCGAACAATTGCGTTATATTTAGTCATGGATTTAGTGATGCTGACTATATTTACCTCTTGAAAGCTGTCACGCCCAAGCAATGGCACAGGTACGTTTCCGGTAATAGCAACCAACGGAATACTGTCTAAATAGGCGTTGGCTATTCCTGTCACTAAGTTAGTCGCGCCCGGCCCGCTTGTTGCGATTGCCACCCCTGTTTTGCCCGTAACGCGCGCGTAACCGTCTGCCGCGTGAGCCGCCCCTTGTTCGTGGGCAGTCAAAACGTGATTAATGCGCGCGGAATTTTTATACAATTCATCATACAACGTCAACACCGAGCCCCCGGGATAACCAAAAACCGTATCAACGCCGTGGGCGACAAGGCGTTCTATTACTATTTGCGCTCCGCTCAATTTCATTTTTTCAGACATTTCCTTTCTGTACGGCAATTGACTCAACTTCAACCAAAACACCTTTCGGCAAAGCCGAAACCTCGACACAAGAACGCGCCGGCTTTTCAGTGAAACACTCAGCATAAACCTCATTAAAAGCGGCAAAATCGTTCATGTTGGTCAGAAAGCAGGTGGTTTTCACAACATCGTTAAAGTCGCATCCTGCCTCGTTTAATATTGCCTTTAAGTTAGACATAACCTGTTTCGCCTGTGTTGTTATATCATCACCAACAACCTCCCCTGTCACAGGCGACAGCGGAATTTGCCCCGATGTATAAACCAACCCACCCGACAACCCCTCAATAGCTATTGCCTGAGAATAAGGCCCAATAGCAGCAGGCGCCGCGGCACAAGAAATCTTTTTCATTTTTTTAGACATTTCCTTTCTTTGAGTACCATCTCAATTTCCTCCCACCGCAACCCTTGTTGAGCGCAAAGCACTGTTAAGTGGTAGAGTAAATCGGCAATTTCATTTTTAAGCTCATTATTGTCATTGTTTTTAGCGGCAATAATTACTTCAGCACTCTCCTCACCGCACTTTTTCAAAATCTTATCCAACCCCTTATCAAAAAGATAACAGGTATAAGAACCCTCAATTTTAGAGTTCTTTCTCTCAACAACAACATCATAAAGCTCATTTAGTATTTTCATTTTTTATTCTCCCATAATTTTTCTAAAAAAACAACTTCTCTCCCCCGTATGACAAGCGGGGCCTGTTTGCTCTACTTTAACCAAAAGTGTGTCATTGTCACAGTCTGAATATATTTCAACCACCTTTTGAAGATTCCCTGAGGTCGCCCCCTTGTTCCACAACTCGCCGCGCGAACGGCTCCAAAACCACGTGTAACCGCTTTCAAGGGTTTTCTCAAAGCTCTCACGGTTCATAAACGCCAACATCAACACATCGTTCGTCAAAAAATCAGTGACAATAGCAGGGATTAAGTCGCTCTTTTCAAAATCCGGCGTGCCGCCGGTGGCAGACCGAGAGCATGTATGCTCTTTTTGCAACAACTCACGCGCGGGTTGAACTTCAGCTTCCGGCGTGCCGCCGGTGGCAGACCGAGAGCATGTATGCTCTTTTTGCAACAATTCACGCGCGGGTTGAACTTCAGCTTTCGGTGAACCCACAATGTTGTCTGCTACCGCATAAAACTTGCTTATATCCGCTTCGTGAAGTGGGTGGTATCTTTTCACAATCTCCGAAAACGGAAAGGCGATGAGAATGGAAGAAAAACTCTTGGCACAATGCCATTGATAGTGTGCAAGTGCCCAACCTGCCCAAAACTCAGGCGTTTTGTATTCGGTAATGTCTACGGGCTTTTCAATGCTGTCGGTCTCACCGGTGGCACTTTTAATCGCCTGAATTGCTAATTCAATCCCACTCATTCCGGCAATTACACGGGGATTGCCACGCTCAAACTGTTGTGCCAACCCCGATGTGACAAACATGTGAAGAAAAAAGTCGCCGTCCAACCCACGCGCATTGACTGCATAATCCATCATTGCCCCGAAAGTGTCAGCCGCATTTTTCAAATAGAGGTGGCTGTAAGAATTATTTTTGCAATAATCGCTCATCGTCCTGCTTCATCTCCTCTCTGAGAATGTCAATCATGAAAAGACCATCGCTATAGTGATTTTTTCTCTCTCTTTTGAGATATTGTTCGCGCGCTTGTGAATCCCTGCTTTTTCGTTTGGGGTAATAAATTTCGCCGACTGCATTTTCACTGCGCACAAACTGAATAAACTCAAAAGCTTTTCGACTTTTTAAAACAAACTGCTCCCCTAATTCTCCGAGCCGCATAGCCCTGCCGAGTTGGCTAAGTGAGATTGTGTTGCTTAAAAAATCCATAGCAAAGGCAAAGTAAGAATCATCGGCGCGATAGCCGGTTATTACATCAAAACGACTAATATCGGGCAGAAAAAACTCGCTCAAATATTCTTTCGCCTGTGCCGCTAACGGGTTTGTAATTGAAAAATGCCGATTGTTCACTAACACCGCAAGCCAGTGCATAACACTGTATTGGTGAGAGGACAAGTCTATTACATCAAGCCTCGATGTGTTTACTGTGTACACATTTGCAAAACCGCCGTTTTCGCCATCGCAAGCCCACTCTTTTGCGAGTTCTAAATCCTCTGTGCAATAAAAGCCGAGACCGTAGTCGTTGTTCGGGTTGCCTATTCCGTATTCCGGTTTTTTTATAACCTCAGACGAACCATGGTAAATCGTTTTTACTGTAGTAATGTCTCCCCCACTTTTCATAAATTCAGCAGGCTGTCTTTGACCTGTTTTACTGTCAATTCGTTATAATGAAACACTGATGCGGCGAGTGCCGCGCTTGCCCTCGTCTGTGTGAATACTTCGGCAAAGTGTTCGAGTTTTCCGCAACCGCCGCTGGCTATTACCGGAATACGAACGCTTTCACACACCATTTTAAGCATTTCAATGTCATATCCGCTTTTAACGCCGTCTGCATCAATTGAGTTAAGGCAGATTTCACCTGCTCCTAACTTTTGCACAAGTTGCACCCAGTCTTGCAACTTTTGCCCTGTTTCAACCTGACCGCCCTTGATTGCAACAACGAATTGCCCTTCGCTGTTGCGTTTGGCATCTATGCCGACTACTACACTCTCTGAGCCGAAAGTGTCGGCGGCTTGCTTGATTAAATCCGGGTTGTCGAACGCCGCCGAATTGATTGAAACCTTGCTAATCCCCGTGCCGAACAGAGCAGAAAAATCGTCAATAGTTTTCACCCCACCCGCAACACATAAAGGAACGTTTATTTGCTCGTAGATTTCGCTTATAAGCTCGAGTGAGACTCTCTTTCCCCTGTCATAAGCCGCAATGTCATAAATCACAAGCTCATCAGCCCCTTGACGGGCGTATTCAACAGCACGTTCAAGCGGACTGCCCACTTCTTTTATGTTTGTGAACTTCACGCCCTTGACTACCTTTCCGTCACGAATGTCAAGGCAGGGTATTATTCTCTTTTCGGATTTTGCTATTTTTGACATTTTATTATTGCCTCCTTCAAATTCACAGTTCCGCTGTAGAGCGACTTTCCGCATATCGCGCCGTAAATATTATTGCTTTTTAAAGTCAGCAGATTGTTTAGGGTTTTAACCCCTCCACTGGCAATAACCTGTGTACCCATTTCTTTTAGTTTATTTGACAGTTGTTTTGTTTTATAGTGAGAGGGTCTGCTTAGAGTCCCGTCTTTGTCTATGTCGGTAAATATTATATATTTTACCCCCAATTTCGCCATTTCAACCCCTAAGTCAAGATAATTAACATTGGTAGTTTTAAGCCACCCGTGGGCGGCAACAAAGCCGTTTCGCGCATCAATCCCGACCGCGATTCTCTCGCCGAACTCTTTAACCGCTGTCTTTATGAGAGAGGGGTTTTCTAAAGCGGCAGAGCCGATAATAACCCGTGACAGCCCTGCGTTAAGATACATTTCAACCGTGTCAAAACTGCGAATACCCCCGCCGACTTGAACCTTTAACCCTGATATTTCAGCTGTTTCGATAAATATATGTTTGTTTTGTTGAGAACCGTCTTTCGCCCCGTCAAGGTCAACCATATGAAGCCACTGCGCCCCTGCTTCTTTAAATTGCCGTGCTGTTTTAATATAACTGTCGGCAACTTTCTCGACAGTCGAATAGTCCCCTTTATGTAACCGCACACATTTGCCGTCTTTAATATCAATTGCAGGCAGAATTAACAACTTAGAGCACCCCCTTAGTCGATGGCGTTAAGCCGTCATTTGTTTTTATTGTTGTGGCTTCGCCTAATGCTTTTGCCATTGCTTTAAAACAAGCTTCAATTTTATGATGGTCGTTGTCACCATACAGTGAGCGGACATGCAGTGTTGTTTCGGCGTTTAGAGCAAAAGCGCGTAAAAACTCAGCAAGAAGACAATTTTCAAAGTCGCCTGTTCTTTCGTTGTCAAAGCGTGCCTCAAAGACTAAAAAGCCCCTTCCGCTTATATCGGCGGCGCAAAAAGCGAGAGCCTCATCCATGGGGATATACGCACTTGCGAATCGGGTTATGCCTTTTTTATCTCCGAGGGCGGCTTTGAAACATTGTCCTAAGACAATCCCCACATCTTCAACCGTGTGATGTCCGTCCACAAACAAATCCCCGTCACATGAAATTTTCAGCCCGAACCCACCGTGAAACGCGAACGAATTTAACATATGGTCAAAAAAGCCGACACCTGTTTTTACAGAAATTTCAGAGCAATCGTCAAGGTTTAAGCTTATTTCGATATTGGTCTCTTTGGTTTTGCGTTCGATTAAAGCTGTTCTATTCATTCTTGTTTCTCCTTTAGTGATTTTAACTCTTTTAATAATATTCGGTTTTCTTGTTCACTGCCGCAGGTTATTCTTAAAAATTTCCCCAAAGCTCTCACGGCTATATCTGAAGCAAGCAAATTGTCATAGATGGTTTTCGCCGTGTGGGTGTCGGGTGTCTCAATAAAAATGAAATTTGCGGCGGTGTCATAAATCTTGACAAATTCTTTGATGTTGAGGGCGAGAACAGCGGCTTTTAATTGCCGTGTCTGCTCACTTATACGCGCTGCCATGTCCTTAATTCGTGTTTTGTTTGAGAGGGCATATTCCCCCACAGCTTGGGTTAAGAGATTGACGTTATATGGGGATTTCGCCGCCCTTAACGCTTTTGTAAGCCCAACATCGGCTACCGCAAAGCCCAAACGTATTCCAGCCAACGCAAGAGCTTTTGAACAAGTTTTAAGAACAATCAAGTTCTTTGTTTTGGGGGCCGCTTTCAACAAACTCTCAGCCTCATCCCAAAAATCCATATATGCCTCGTCCAAAATCACCAACGCCGACGTTTCGTCTATGAGCCGCTTTATGTCAGCCGATTTAATTCCCAACGAGGTGGGGTTGCAAGGGTTTGACAAAATCACCGCTTTAATATTCTCGGTGTTAATTTTTTCAACGGCTTTTGAAAAGTTGATAGTTAAATCTTTCTCTTTTTGTTGGATTGTCAAATCCAACTCATAGAGGGGAGGATAAAAGAAATACATCGAGAAATCGGGAGCAAAGCTAAGTATTTTATCACCCTTGTTCAAAAGGCAAGAATTGATAATACTTATAAGCTCATCAGAGCCGTTGCCGGCGGTCACGTTGTCGGGGTTCACGCCGTATAAGTCGCCAAACGCCCTAAGCACACCCCGCGCATAAGGGTCGGGGTAACGGTTAACAGCCACGCCGCTCACCGCCCTTGCAAGCTCATCAGCTTCAAGCGACAGATAGCTCTCGTTAGCGTCAAGACGAATTTTATAATTCCCCTCTAAAGGCTCATAAGGAACAAGCTTTTCAAGCTTTTTCGGAATAATATTTAAATTAGCCATCAATCCCTCACTTTCATCGAGTTTGCGTGCGCACTTAAGCCTTCACGGTTAGCGATTAGCTGAACGTCATGCGATGCCGCTGTGAAATCTTGTTTTGTATAATAAATATAGTTTGTTTTTTTAGTGAAACTCTCAACCGACAGCGGTGAGAAAAACCGCGCTGTTCCGTTAGTCGGCAAAACGTGATTAGGCCCTGCATAATAATCCCCTAAGGGTTCGGGCGAAAATTCGCCTAAGAAAATTGAGCCGGCGTTATTAATTCTGCCGATATATTGGATTGGGTTGTCTGTTAGAATTTCAAGGTGTTCGGGGGCTAACTCGTTCGCAAGAGCAACGGCATCGTCCATGGTTTCGACAACAATAATCGCGCCGTAATTTTTCAACGACTTTTCGATAATGTCTTTTCTCGAAAGCCCTTTTACCTGCCGCTCTAATTCGTTGAGCGTTTGCGTGGCGATTTTTTCATCGGTGGTAATTAAAATCGCGCTTGCTAATTCGTCATGTTCTGCTTGTGACATGAGGTCTGCCGCTATATATTTTGGACTGGCATTCCCGTCTGCTATAACGAGAATTTCACTCGGCCCTGCGACCATGTCAATGTCAACTGTTCCGTAAAGAATTTTCTTAGCGGTGGCGACATAAATATTCCCGGGGCCGGTTATTTTTGACACACGCGGAATTTCAGCGGTTCCGTATGCTAAAGCCGCCACGGCTTGCGCTCCGCCGCACATGAATATTTTATTTATACCGCAAAGTTTAGCGGCCGTAAGTATATCCCTGTTGGGTTTCCCGTCTTTACCCGGTGGGGTAGTCATTATTATTTCGCCCACACCCGCGATTATTGCGGGCACCGCACTCATCAAGACCGAAGAGACGTACGCAGCCGTTCCCCCCGGAACATAAATGCCCACCCTGTCAAGCCCTATCACGCGCTGACCTAATATAGTTCCGCTGTCTTTGGTGATTATAAACCCGTGCTGTTTTTGCCGCTCATGAAAAGCGGTAATGTTTTCAATGGAATTAAGCAACGCCTCGATAAAGCTTTTATCGGCAAGGTTTAAAGCCTCATCAAGCACTTCATCAGGCACCCTGTAATATTCAAGCGAAGGGCAGTCAAAACGCGCGGTGTATTCCTTAACCGCTTCATCGCCCCTTATTCTGACATCGTTGATAATGTCACTGACAATTTGAGTTACTTTTGCGTTTGTTTCAAAGGCGCGTTCTTTAAGTTCTTCTCGAAATTGAGCGGAATTTCCTTTTATAATTTTGAGCACAACACACACTCTCCTAATCTGTTTATAAATTCTTCTATTCTTTGTTTTTTAAGTTTCATGCTGACGGAATTAACAATAACTCTTGCTGAAATGTCGGCGATGTGTGAATATTCTTCTAAGCCGTTTTCTTCAAGCGTTTTGCCGGTTTCAACAATGTCCACAATTCCATCGGCTAAGTTTAAAAGCGGTGCCAACTCAACCGAGCCTTCGATTTTTATTATATCGACATTCTGCCCCTTTGACTCAAAATAACGGCGTGTAACCTCTGTATATTTAGTGGCGACCGTCTTGACACCGTGTCCCACATAAAAATCGCCGCCCTTTTTGCCGGCTAACGCAAAGTGGCACCTGCCTATTCCCAAATCTAAAACTTCAAAATACCTGCCGCCATGCTCCATTATTACATCTTTGCCCACGATTCCCAAATCGCAAACCCCGTGGACGACATAGGTGATTACATCAGGCGCTTTGGCAAGCATTGCCTGCAAGTCGTCACCAAACGGCAAAATCAGCCGCCGCCCCTTATCGCGAAGCGCGCTGACATCCATTCCGGCTTTCTCAAACAAAGCAACAGCATCTTTCTCTAATCTGCCTTTAGTTAAAGCGATTTTCATACTTTTTCGACCTTCCTAATTCCTTTGGTTTTAGCATATTCTTCGGATTGTCTTAAATCGGAATAAAGAGATAGCTCTATTTTTTTGCCGCTTTTGATAAGCTCATTTGCGCGTTCAATTGAACGTGACAAATCACCGCTCTCGTTGTGGATTAACACATCAGGTTGAACAACATGTGGTTGTGAACCCTGTCTTTGAAGTGCATCAGCGGCTGCACTGACATTAACCGCAAAGCCGATAGCAGGTAATTCTCTTCCGAAATCGCCGAGCAAGGTGTCATATCTTCCGCCCGATATAAACGGCATACCATATCCCGGGATATAAACTTTAAACAAAAGCCCTGTATAATAGTCGATTTTGCTGACCGCGCTTAAATCAACACCAATATTTTTGCCGCCGGTGAGCATAGTCAAATTGTCATAGAGAAGGGTGAGCTTTTCTAACAAGCCCATAAGCATATGCACAGTTTTGTTACTCGTGCCGCAGCCCGCAAAAAGCGCGCGCGCCCTATCAAAAACCTCTCTACCGCCCGACAAACGTGAAAACTCTTTCATAACCCAAGGGCAGGTATGTTCTTTTTGCAATAGCTCACTAAGCTCATGGCAGTTTTTGTTTTCAATAAGCACTCTTATATTTTCAACTTGCTCATCGCTGAGAGCGAGTTGTGAAATCAGCAATTTGAAAAAGCCGCAGTCACCTATTTCAAGGTGAAAATCGCGTATATTAAGGCACTTTAAAACCTCAACGGTTAAAGCCAACGCCTCAAAGTCACAAAACGGGTTTTCACCGCCTATTATTTCTATGCCGCTTTGGGCTATTTCATCATCGCGCCCCGAATCTTTGGGGTTTATTCTGAAGATGTTTTGCGAATAATAAAGTTTTAATGGCAGTTGGCTGTCTTTAAGTCTACTCGAAACCAACCGTGCAATGGGTAATGTAGAATCGGGACGAAAAACAATCAGCCGCCCTTTTGAGTCGGTGAGTTTATAGATGTTTTCCGGGGGAAAATATCGCTTTTTTGAACAAAAAACATCATAATATTCTAACCCCGAAGTAATCACCTCAGAATAACCGAACGCAGAAAAAAGCCTTTGAAGTTTCTGCTCGACATAACGCCGCGCAATGCTCTCCTCAAATAATAAATCCCGTGTCCCCTCGGGAGTTAACAAGTCATATCGTTTTATTAAAATCACCCACTTATTTAAAGTCTTCATCGGCATCGTGTCCGCCGACTTCTCTGAGCCTTGATTTAGGGGCTTTAGCCGCGTGAATTTGGTCTATTCTCAAGCCGCAATATGCACAGTGAAAGTCTTCAAGCTCGTTGAAACTGTCTTTTCTCAAAGTAATAGTAACCACGTTAGTGCGTGAGCAGGTCGGGCAGTCTGCCTCGAACGACTTCTCGTGCGTATTTTTGCCTGTTGCGGCTCTGTCTTTATCGTTTGCTTTGTTCTCGATTTTGAGCCATTTTTCTCTTATTGATGCCAATGTTTGAGGCATTTCCTCGCGTGTGACTTTTGCCGCGATAATGTCAATCAGCCCCGTTCTTTTCATCAAGTTCAGCATCTCTCTGTCTGTGCAATCGGCAACGTCAATGTCATGAAATTCCTCCCACAGCGCGGTTGCAATTAAATCTTCATAACCTTCCCACGCTAATTCAACGGTCCACACTCTGTCGTTCATTTTTACATTCCTCCTAATAAAATTTAGTGAAAATCACTATTGACAAATCGGTTAGTTTATGCTAACCTAATAATTGTTAATACTTTTTTTGGAATGGGGAGTGCTTTGTATGGTTAAAAGTAAGAAAATGAGCAAATTATTCAATCTTTACGAAAGAAAACGTGGAACGTTTAAGCTGACGGCGTTGCCGAAAATAAGTTTGCTTGAAAACTTAGGGTTGCGCAACGGCACGTTGGTAACAACGCAAAATCGCTATTCTTTCGGCGGCCCTGTACTATTAAAGGTAGAAGGAGCCTACTGCGTCGCCTTAGGCAAGGACATCGCCAAGCAGATTTATGTTGAAGAAGTATAGACATTCCAGCATTAACCTATTTTAACATAAAATTTTGTGTCTGTCAACTGTCAATTTTCAACCGTAGCTGCTATGTTTTGGGTAACAACCCGAATATATGCGGCACTTTTTCTTTGCCGATATTTTTGTTGTTCATTACTATAACCTCAATAAATCCGTATGACTGCCTGTGCCGTAAAGATATAAAATCAGCTCTTTTTCACGCTTTTCGTAGACAAGCAACCAGTCACCCGCGCCATCGATGTGACACTCACGGAAACGCTTCTTATCTCCTTTAAGTTGATGGTCTTTCCAATTTTCGGGGAGTGGAATATCACAAAGTAATTGCTTAATTCCCCACTTTAACAACGACATATCGTATCCCTGTTTCTTTGCAAGTTTACGTCCTTTTTTAAATCGCTTACTCTCAACGGGGCGGTACTTTTCATTCATCTTCTTCGTCCTCTTTGTCCCATTCTGCAAACATTTCAGCCGAATTTTTGTAAATCTTAGCAGTGCCGTTTGCGACAGCCGTATACATCTCTTCTGCTTCAGCAAGCAGGTTTTCCTCAAACTGAGCAGTATAACCGTTTTCGGTCAGTTCTACTGCCGACAAATCAAATGGAACACGCTTTTTAAGGTAAATCTGCCTGAGCGTTAGATTAAAGACATCGCTGAACGACAATCCGATTGCCGCAAGAATAGGCTCGACTTGCGCCTTTATTTCGGGATTAACCCTGATGTGCATTCCACTTGAACGAGTGCTTGTATTTGCCATAAAATCACCTCCACTTAATATTTTACACGAAATGTCCACAAATGTCAAGAGCTTTTGAAAAATATTTATTTTAAAAAGTGTGAGGTTTTGAATCTTGCGGCGTATAACAGATTAGAAGACCACGGCAAGAGCCGCGAAATAAATTTATTCGTGTGCCAAGCATACGGGAAAGAATAAGAGGTATTATCATGAAAACCACATTTAAAAAAGCCGTTGCTATGACGGTAGCGAGCGCAATAGCTGTTTGCGCCCTCGGGTTAACCGCATTTGCGGAACAACCGACAACCTTAGGAGCCACCGCAAAAGTTGAATATCTGTATGACGCACAAGGCAAGAAAATCGGCGTTAAATCAGTGACAATTGACGGAATGTTTTACTATGACATCAACGGCGGAGTAAAATTCCCGGACAATATTTCAGACAAAGAGCTTTATTACAAAGCAATTAACAACTCGGGTACGCAAAAACCGATTGATTACTGGTCGCAAGTGGCATATGCTATCTTAAAAGATAATTACGAATATACCGCATACGGCTACGGCAATAAAAACGCCGCTGAATTTGACAAAGCCAACGGCATGAATGAAAACAACAGATGGCCTGATTTAGTTAACGATTTTCAAAAAACAGCAAGCGGCGAAAGAGGCGACTCTAAAGCAAAAGTACGATATACAGGGGTGAATCGCGCTAATTCGCTGAATGAGGTAAGGACTAAAATGGCTTCGGAACTCGTCGCGGCCGGTGTCCCCGGCACGACCAACGATTTAATTAAATTTTGCGGCGGCGATGATTGCCTTAAACCACTTAACGACTCTAAAACGCAACCTGTTATTTATTCTATTGTAACATCATTGGACTTCATCCCAAGTAGCCCTGACCAATACCAATCTTATGGGTTAGCGTTCTACAATTTCAGATTGACTCCGGTAAACGATGATGGTTTAGACTTTATAACGGCGGCAGACGGATATAAAACAGTTGAAGATGCGGCTAAAAACAACGTGCCGGGTGTTAGCTATAAATACACCCCCGAGAAAGTCGACCCAAAAACCTATACGAATGATTCGACAGTTGAGCTTGTTCAAGATACATCTCGTTCCGTGTCAAAATCCGATACCATGGAAAACTCTTTATCGACAACAACGGCATACAAATATACAGAATCATTATCGGCTTCAATTTCAGCGGGTTTCCTCAAAATTTTCAAAGCCACGCTTACAGCCGGTTTCAGCGCAGAGCAATTGTTTCAATTTGAAAAAGGAACAAAAACATCTCAAACCATAACCACAACCGACACAATAAGCGCGAGTGCGACAATGCCGCCCCATACAGGAGTAGTAGTGGAGTTATCCACAGGAGAAATCGAAGAAACGGTAAAATATAACTGCCCTATGGCAATCACTTATGATGTCGCTGTCTTTTCAATGGCGGGTACTCTCCCCGGGTTGATGACAAAACACTTTTGCACAACCTTAGGAAGCAAAAACGAAAATGCAACTCAAGCTTTGAAAAATCAAAACGCCAACACTTTCGCTCAAGTGCGCATGAGCAATAATGCAGTAACTATGAAATCACTCAACTGGAACAGCATAGCCAACCAAGCAGTCGTAAGCAAAGCAAGAGCCACACAATCTTATTCAACATTAAAACAATGGCTCACAACCAATACCCCCATGTCCGCTTTCGGCGCGACTATGAAAAGCACCAGCAAAACTCACAACCTAACCCAAAAAGATTTGTACGCACTCTATCCTTTAAAAGAAGTCATGTTCACCGATGTAAACGCCTTTAATGTCGAAAGCGCGCCCTATCAAGTTAAGGAATACGAACGTAAAGTAGGAGAAACCCTTAGCCTTGACAGCGCGGCTCTCAGACTCAAAGGTTATAACGGAAGAGTAGAGCAAGAAAAACACATACTCTATTATGGTTTCGACCCGAGCTACGGTCAATGGTGGTTAACAGACAAAGACGGTAATCTCATAGAAACCACCCAGACTATAAAAGGCGACAACGTTATAACCGAGTCAGATAATGCAAAACTCACTTATAACATGAAAACCTGCCAAATCACCCTTGAAACAAAAAAAGCGGGCGATGTATACCTGAAATATCAAATTCATGAAAATGTATACCAAACGCCGCAACAAAGCAGAGCCACAAAAAACAGCGACCTTAACAAAACAGCTTTCATTCATGTAACAGTTGCAGACATTCCCCACGAAGGAACAATCCAAGCAACAGGAAGCATAACCGGCAACGTAGGAGACGTAGTAGACCTTAACTCAAACACATGTGGCGTAAAAGCAAGTGTTTATGACAAAACAGGCAAAGAAATTGCGGTTGACAAAGCGACTATAAAATGGGAGCAAAAAAACTTAAACGGTCTCTCTATAGACGAAAATAACCAAATGACTATGCTTGAAGAGGGCAATTATGAAATACGCGCTTGCTACAAAGAGATTTACAGCAACTGGGTGCCTGTAACGGTGAAAAAAGTGCAAGAAGAGCAAATCCAAACCATCAACATCAGCGTTACCGCCCCGAAAGCAGGGGAAACTCCCGACTTAAAAGCCACTACAAAAGACGTTGGATACACCTGCAACGATATAGCGTGGAACCCGAAAGACAAAGTCTTTGAAAACAACACGGAATACACAGCAAACATAGTGTTAAAAGCCGCTGAAGGGTATGCGTTCGCGGACAATCTGCAAGTCAAAGTTAACGGCGAAACCGCAAGACTAATCGGTAAAAAAACACCGACAGCAATCACCCTGACATACACCTTCAACAAAACAGAAGCTTTGAAAATGCTCGCCGACGAACCCGAGTTCGACATAACCGTTAACCCTAATTCAGAGCCGGAATTTGAATTAGAACTCGATGTAGAATTAGAACCCGAAGCCTAACACAATGTTTAAAACACAAGCACAAATAAATCCAACCATGCCCACGAGAAAGCGGGCATGGTTGGGTTTTTAGCTGAATAAAAAATATTTTTTCAAAAGGGTTGAATTTTTATGTAGCTTGTGGTATAATTGAGAACAAACAACTATATTTTGGAGGATTTAAAGTTTTGAATAATAAAATTGAAAAGCTGTCTGATAAGTACAGCGCGGAAAAAGCAAGATTTCATAAAGAATTATCAGAGTTTGCGCAGACCCTCGGGCAACATATAACCCTCAAAGGCAATTGGGCGGTTAAGGGGTTCATTGATGCGTTTAAAAATGTATATGCAATTCCGTCAGACACAATATTTATATCGAAAATATTGGAACTGACTGTATTCCCTTTTTTACTCGACTTTGCTCACCGTATAGGTTATACTATTGAATCAGCAGCTCACCAAAACCTGTATCCCGATTTTACTTTCGTGAATAATGAAAATAGTGAAATAAAATTTGCTGTTGATTTAAAAACAAGCCCTATAAGTGAAAAACGCAATACGCGCTGCGCCGGTTTCATGCTCGGCTTACACGGCGAGTACTATACAGACAGAGATAGCAATAAAAACATTCAATATCCTTACAATAAATATGTCGCCCATTTTTGTTTGGGTATTATATATTCAAGCATTACACTGCCTGCCGAGATTGGAGCCAAAAAATATTCTATTGAAGACTTTGCCAAAATTCCATCTGTTATAAATCGTTTTATATTCTTTGCTGTTGAAAAATGGCGTATTGCAAGCGATAAATGTTCTACCAAAAACTGCTATTACATCGCAAGTA
This sequence comes from Oscillospiraceae bacterium, assembly GCA_009777445.1. Classification (GTDB taxonomy): domain Bacteria; phylum Bacillota; class Clostridia; order Oscillospirales; family Ruminococcaceae; genus Ruminiclostridium_E. Next base: position 18,547 of record WRLV01000030.1, read on the forward strand.
TTAAAAAAATAAAAGATATTATCGCAGGCAATGGGGCTTTTGCAAAAGCGGGCGAAGAAATATTTGACGATTACTGGGCTAATTACGGAAAAATTCAGGTAGAAACCGAAGACGGCAGGCAAAGACCCATGGATACTATTGATAAATATATAAAATACAAGGGCCTGTCTATTGACATAAAGAACAAAAACTACTTTTAAAAGGGGATTTGAAAACTTTTCTCCCTCACATTATTTAGAAAGGAAATTTAAAAATATGAAAATGGATGTTCATGTCACGAGCATGTATGAAACTAACACTTATATTTTGGTGAGTGAAGCCAAAAACGCCGTAATTATTGACCCTGCTGAAATAGGCAAAAGTGTTATAGACGCACTCGTGCAAGACGGCATAAAAGTCACGAAAATTTTGCTCACCCACGGGCATTTTGACCACACCAAAGCCTGCGCCGAAATAGTTCGCACATGTGGAGATGTCACGGTGTATATTCATAAGGGCGATGCCGAAAAGCTGTCTGATGTTAATTTGGCTATGGGTTCGCTGTTCACCAAAAAGGGCTTTGAACCGCTCACGCAATATACGACTGTAGACGAGGGCGATAAAATTGTTCAAGACGAGCTTGAGTTCACAGTATGGCACACCCCCGGGCACACCGCCGGAAGCGTGATTTATCAGCTTGGTGACATCTTGTTCACCGGCGACACACTTTTTAAAGAAACAATCGGGGCAACCCACGACACAACAGCGGATATTAATGCTCTTTTAAATTCGGTGGAACGTCTTAAAGCCACTGTTCAAGACTTTCGCGTTTTACCCGGACACAGTGAGGAAACAACGCTTTCTTATGAGAAGAAGAATAATCCATACATGAACAGTTGACAGTTGATAGTGGATAGTTGACAGTTGTGGAGTCGCCTTGCGGCGACGGATTTATTTATGCAGAGAGGCATGCTTAAATTATGCTTAAAGTGGAAAATTTGTGTAAGAGTTATGGCGATTTTTCGGCATTGTCTGACTTGAATCTTGAGATGAGCCATCCGGGGGTGTACGCGTTGTTGGGGACTAACGGGGCGGGGAAAACCACCGCTCTTCGCGCTATGTTGGGGATTTTAGCCAAAGACAGCGGAAGTGTAACCTGGAACGGCAAACCCCTTCATGCGGCTAACGACAGCGTGGGCTATCTTGCCGAGGATAGAGGGCTTTACCCTAAATATACAATAGCGGAACAACTTTATTATTTCGCGGCGTTGAAAGGGTTGTCGAAAAAACAAGCGCGAACCTCTGTGGCATATTGGCTTGAACGGCTTGAAATAAGTGACTGCTTAAAGAAAACGCCTTCTTTATTGTCAAAAGGAAATCAGCAGAAAGTTCAGCTTGCCGCCGCCCTTATATCGCACCCCGAAATTCTCATTCTCGATGAGCCGCTAAGCGGATTAGACCCGGTTAATTCCGAATTGTTTAAAGGCATAATCCGTGAGCAAATTGAGAGAGATAAATATGTGTTGTTCTCCTCTCACCAAATGGAACTCGTTGAAGAATTTTGCAACGACATTGTCATTCTTCACAAAAGCAAGAGCGTTATGCAGGGAAACCTTAATGAACTTAAAAGAACGTTCGGGCGGGTTTTTCTTTCGGTTAAAATTGAGCAGACAGAGGGCAACATTCTGCCGCTTGCCGAAAACAGAGGGATTAAACTGCTCAAACATACTCAATGGCAAACCGACTTTAAAGTAACATCGCAAACCCAAGCACAAGAGTTGTTAAAAGACATTGTCGCAAACGATTTAACGCTTATAAAATATGAGTTGCGTGAACCGCGGCTGCACGAAATTTTCATGCGTGCCGTTGGGGAAGGAGTAGAAATTTGAAATTTAGGGGATTGAGACATGTTTTCGGGTTCACTTATGTTCAGTGGCTCAAGTCTAAGTCGTTTAAAGTTGCTACGCTTATTATGGCTTTGATTTTGGTTTTGATTGCATTAGGGGTTAACTTTATCCCGTTGTTGGGCGACGGAGAAGGTTTTGCTTTGGGTGCGCAGACGACCGGCGTTGAAGAAATACATCTCTTAGACAAAAGCGAGACATTCCACCTAAATCTTGACTTTCTTGAGGACTTAGATATAACTGTGCATTACATTCAAGAAAAAGACTTAGAGCAAACGCGAGAGACGGTAAGGCAAAGCGACAACGCTGAAATTCTGATGTTAATAACCAAAGGCGAAGACGGCTATAAAATCTTAACCGAACGCCCCGAAAGTAGCAAAAAAGTCTCAACTGCCGACTGTGCGCGGTTGAACTTGTTGTTCATTGATGAGCTGTTTAACTCTATTTTGCTTTCCGGCGGCTTAGATGAAGATATTTTAGAACTGACAAAAACGCCAATCAACCACGCTATAACCATAGCCGGGCAAGAAGAGCAAAGCCCGATGAGACAGGCGTTTAACCATATCGCGCCCCTCTTTATCAGCTTTTTCTTCTTCATGCTCATTTTCGCATATGCAAGCACAGTGGCATATAGTATAGCGCAAGAAAAAACCTCACGCGTGATTGAGCTTCTTCTCACCTCAATCGCCCCGTTGGCAATAATCAGCGGAAAGATTTTAGCGGCGTTTCTTGTGTCACTCACTCAATTTTTGGTTCTATATATAGTGTCTGTAACGTCTTATACGCTTGCCGCACCGTTCGGCATTTTCGGCAAACTCGCTGAGTCACAAGCAGAAACCTCAACCGAAGCGACAGCTTTAGCAGGCGAGCTAAACGCCGCCTTATCGGGAATAGACCCGTATGCGGGCTTAAAAGTGCTTGTGGTTTTTCTGTTGGGATTTTTGTTTTTCTCATTGATTTCGGGGTTAGTCGGGGCAAGCGTGTCACGCGCTGAGGATTTGCAAGCGGCAATGCAGCCGCTCTCACTAATCGCGGTTTTCGGTTTTTACTTTGCGTTTTTCCCTCGCATTTTCGATTGGGAAAACAACGGCGCGCTGACAGCTATAGCCAACTATCTGCCTTTATCATCGCCGTTTTCGCTCCCTGCTGACATTATTTCAGGCAGCATAGACAATCCAACATTTCTAACAGCAACGGCAATTCTGCTTTTGAGTAATATCTTAATGTTGGCACTTATTTCAAGGGTTTATGAAAGAGTTATTTTATATACCGGCACTCGATTGGGCATAAGAGGAATTTTAAAATTATTTTAGTAGGAAGGTCTGATTGAAATCATGAAAAAGAAAACAATTTTATCAAGAATTTTAGCATACGCGCTGATTGCGAGCGTGTTAAGCACGAGCATTGTCGCGACACCCGTTTCGGCGGAAAAAACGCGAGATATGTCAATTGACGAGCTTGTATTAAGTGACGAGCCTATATTAGAAGACGAATATCTGTTAAGTGACGAGTCGATGTATGTAAAATCGGTTGCTGAAACTTTGCTCAAACCTGTGGGGCTTATCGACTATGATGACGTTCCCGATGATGAAGAGCTTCATGTCTTTATTTGGCTTCAAGAATTGCCGACTGCCCTTGAAAAAATATACAGGGAAGAGGGCATGAGTGTCGATGAGTTTTCAACGGCGCAAACAAACGCGCAAATCGCGCGTGAACAAATCCGAAACCTTGGCGGTCAAGGTGAAACACTCGAAAGAGATAGCACTTCTGTAAGAAATAAAACCGCCCCAACGCTCACTATAACTTTTGAATATTTCACTGTTTTTGCAGGCTTTGCTATAAAGGCAAAGAAATCTGTGGTTGAGCAAATAGGCGAAATGCCCGGCGTTTATATGGTCACGCAAGTCGGTTATTACGAACTGCACAGCACGACGTATAAACCCGACCCCGACTATAATACCCCCGGCAACGTCGCCGCGCGCGAAGCGTGGGAAATCGGCGCGCTTCATGCGCGCGGTATTGATGGCACAGGGGTTAAAGTCGGTGTAATTGACTCCGGCATACAAACAGACCACCCCGACATAGTTGACTCTTATATACGCGGTTGGAATTTCACAAACTGTCAAGGCGGCAACTCGGGCGATATGTCATTCCCTGATGAAGACCACGGCATACATGTCGCCGGAACAATCGCGTCACAGGGTGAAACCTCTCTCGGAATAGCCCCCGGGGCTGACGTTTATATGGCGCAGGTGTTTGGCGTTTCCGCAATAAAAGACGACCCCAATGATAACAGCGGAGCAAGTGACGTTGTTTTAGCGGCACTTGAAAGCTTTTCTACGGGTGAAAGCTATACATACACACAAGATGGCCGCATATATACCCCTAATTTGCCTAAGGTTGATGTGGTAAACATGTCTCTCGGCGTATCTCTCAGAGACCATACAAGCACTTCTAATACTGCATTTAGCGCAAGTCAATACGCACGGAACAACGCTGTACTTGCAGGAGTTGTGGTTGTTGTTTCGGGGGGTAACGCCGCCTACTATGACGGAGGAAATCCGCTATATCAAGGCACACGTAACCCCTACACGCTCACATCGGGTAGTGCTTCGCTTCAAATCAGCGTTGCTGCTTCAATGTATGGCGGTAATCCGGTTTACAGGTATGAGCCTTTAGTTTCGTCATCGGGAAGTTCGGGAGCTTCCGAAATAAACATGCGCGTTGAAAACGGTGACAGATTATTGTCGGGTGTATTTAAACGCGATGGCTTTTCAAACGACAAGCTTAACTTTACCGATGAGGGCTATGAAGCGTATGTCTGCATGACAGGCGTTCCTTCAGCGAGTAGAGCAGTTACCACGGCAGAGGCACTTGCGGCTATTCCCACCGGCTCATTGAACGGCAAAATATTGGTTGTGGGAAGAGGTCTTACCTTCAGCGTTTATAAAGATGAAGCACTCAGAACAAGCGCGGGCGGCTTGATTGTAGTAAACCGCGAATCTGCTTTTATTGGCATGGATATAAGCAGCACACCTTCAAAAGACTTGGCGATTTTCACGACAGCTGTGGAGTCGGCGGCAGCTTTGCTGACTACTAATTCAGCGGGTGAAATTTATCTTATGCCGGGCGACAGGGTAGATGACGTTCCACCCAAAGAGCCAACTACCTTCAGCTCGATAGGCCCGGTAAGAGAGACCGCTGAAATAAAACCCGACGTAATCGCCCCGGGTTATGCAATTCTTTCAACTTCTCTCGACAACGACTATTCGGTCATGAGTGGGACTTCTATGGCAAGCCCTGCCGTAGCCGGCGTTGTCGCGCTGATTTTGCAAGCCAATCCAAACATAACACCAACCGAGGTTAAGGCACGCTTAATGAACACCGCTGAGCCGTTTTTGCTAAGCCCCAACACCACCAACAACAAATTATATGAGGGCAGCCCACATTATTTCAAGCAAAACGGCACTGAAGTCTCTGTCTATGAACAAGGCGCGGGATTTGTCAACCCCACACGCGCTGTTGATGAAGATGTGTATATAACCGTTGAAAATATCGTCCCCACAAATCACACTAACATGGGCACTCAGACAGCCCATATGGGAAGTTTTAGTTTTGGGAATAACCCACCCGGCTCTGTATCAAAGAAACTGACGGCGAGCGTTCATGGTGGCGGCACAATTCAATCGGTTAGAGTCATTGAGCGTAATGACACGCGCTTCTCAAGGGCGCACGCAGGGATGGTTAGCGTAAAAACTGATGTAAGAGCAGGTGCTTTTGACGTATGGTTGGAAATAAACGAAAACGCCTCAGCCGATGTTGAAGATGGTAATTTATACGAGGGCTACATAGAAGTCACCATTGACGGAAAAGTTTATCATCTGCCCTATGCAACTCGCATTCAAAAGTTTAGTATATTGGGCATCGCCGAACGCCCCATTATTTCTACATCGCAAGACCCAAAGACGCGCTCTGCAAGTGGAGATGACCCACGCAATTCAAGCGCGACCACAGTTTATTTTACATGGAATGGTGAAATCCCCGATAACCCTCGTACTGATAACGAAAAACGTATCAGATTTTTTCTAATTGATGCCGAAACAGACAAGTTAGCGTATTATTACGGTGGAACAGTGCCAAGTAACCCGATTAATAACAACACAAGATGGTCTTTAATCCCTAATTTAATTACAGACACGGCGAGACCGATTATAGATGGTTCTATCAGAAACACACGTGAGACAATAAAAAACGGCGCGTATTATTTTGCGATAGAGGCAGGGGAAACCTATTTCTATGATGAACACCTTGGCGTTGTGTTCACTGACGGGCTTGGTGATATGGCTGTTGAGCTCACAATTGACAAGCTTGACGAAAACGAAAGGGTGCCTGTTGTTGACAATGAAAAAGTCACAACGACTAAAATCACGGGCAGAATATTCAGCCCCGCATTAGAACTCGCCGCTAAGCATGATTTTTGGTGGACTGAATTTGGTGATTTTCGCGAAGGCATAGCTTATGAAATAAACCAAAGCTTTAATGTTTTGGCATATGCTTCGGAAAATGACATTTACGCTATGCCCGCTACGCCTTTAACAGGGTTTATTCTCAATGAAGATGATGAGCTTTGGTATTGTGATAAGGACGGTTATTTCAGCCTTACTCTCAATGTCACGCAGGCACAAAAAGACGGCGGCTATTTGTTCACAGCCCCCGACAATAACAACTCTATAGTCGGCGTGGAAGGCTTTTACCTTAACAACAATAACACATCGCGGCCGTATATCGGCGCGAACAAGTCACCGGCTATAACGCCGCGGTATAAAATGAGAAAGCTGATTGGCGACGCTAATCGCGACGGCAAAATCGATGTGGCAGACATCACATATTTGAAACGGGTGTTAGTAAAAAACGTAGGCTTCCCCGAAAACGATGAATGTGACGTAAACAGCGACGGCAAAGTCGATGCGGCAGACTTGACGTATTTGAAGGGTTATATAACGAAACGGCCGGGGTTTGTGCTTGACGAACAGTTGACGGACAATTGACAATGTACAATTGACAATTGACAATTGTGGTGTCGCCTTGCGGCGACGGATTTAAAATTATGAAGGCGAACACTTGAAAAGTGTTCGCCTTTAGTGAAGTTTTTAATCTTTGCGTTCATCGGGTGTCGGGTAATGATGTGTATATTATATCACATAGTTTATAAAATGTCAAGTGCTTTTTTAAAAATCCTTGTCGCGGCGGGGGGGGGGAGCGCGCCCCCCCCACTTTAATTTTTATTTTTTATTTTTAATTTTTTATTTTTTTT
>WRLV01000031.1 GCA_009777445.1 Oscillospiraceae bacterium
ATATGGCATTATTTTATGAACGAAGAAAAAGTAGATGGAGAGACTTATTATGAAAAGCTTTATTTTTATCTTGACCGTTTAGACCACACCTCTAAAGAGCAAAAATATATTTCTTTCAGTTCTTGGAAATTAGGCGTGAATACCTATTGTATTTTTTGCAGTACATGTGAAGGCAAACCCTTTGACTCTTCTGATTATCCGTTTGTTTGGGGTAGCGAAGAGGAAAACGGCGTTTTCTCGGCTTATATTGAAGAAAAATTGGGGTTGTGAAAGGAGTTTGCAATGAAAAAAAACATAAAATTTTATATTATTTTACTACTTATAACACTACTCCAATGCTCATGTGGGGGGGACAGCGAAACCCTGTCCCCTCTCTATGATGTGGAAAATGCACAAACCCACAGCGAAAGCTCGAGTGGCGATATTGAAAGTGAATTTGACCGTAGCATTGATAAAAATCAAAATTATAACGGCTGGACAGGCAACAGTAGCGGCACTTTTTATGTATACAATTACGCAGATTGTAGATTTTGGAATGCACGAATTGTAGTAAGAGAAAACAAGACCGGCAGTATAAATGTAATTACTCCAAACCATTTTGCGAGTAAATTGTATTGGCTAACTGATAATGTGTTTATTTATCAAGTTTATCTTGATAGAGTATATTTTTACGACACAAATGTCGGAATAGCTGTACCTTTCGACAGTTATTGTGACGTAGAGATGAAGGAAGGTTTTCACACCAGCAACGAATATCTTTATTATATAGATGATAAGTATATTTATTTTAGAAAAAGCTTTAAAAATGAGCTTATCGGCAGTGTCGAAATTGACACATTCCTCTCGGACGTGTCGAGTTTGGTACACCACTCTGTTGAGGTGTGATTGAATACTTGCAGACTGGAAGGAAAGCTTGAAGGCAATTCCGCACACTGTAGGGGACGGGCTTGCTCGTCCCGAAATAGATGTTTGTAAGAGACGGGACGGGCAAGCCCGTCCCCTACATAACTGTCAACTCTCAACTGTCAATTGTCAACTGCCGTCACCTCGCTCCGCTTCCCTCTATAACAGCCTTAATCGTTTTTAACAGGATTAGAAAATCGAGTTTTACAGAGCGGTTGTCGATGTAGTAGAGTTCTAATTCTATACGCTCTTCGTATGATATGTTGCTGCGGCCGCTCACCTGCCACCAGCCGGTTAAACCCGGCTTTACGCTTAGAAATTTTTCTTTTTGCTCTTTATACTTTAACAGCTCGTCCTCTACAATTGGGCGGGGCCCGACTATGCTTAACGTTCCGGTAAAAATTTCCCAGATTTGCGGCAGTTCGTCTAAGCTTGATTTTCTGAGAAATTTACCCACTTTGGTTATTCGCGGGTCGTTTTTTAACTTAAAGTTTTCGGCGAACTCTTTTTGTTGCTCGGGGGTGAAAGTTTTTATTAAATCCTGAGCGTTTGTCACCATACTGCGAAATTTATGAACGGTTATAATTTTGCCATATTGCCCTATTCGCTTATGCCCGAAAATCACGGGGCCTCTTTGCTCTTTGGGCTTTTTCAAATCTTCAAGCTTAATCAAAATCGCAATCGTCAAAAATAATGGGGACAACACAAAAAGAGTCAACAGAGAAAAAACTATATCTGTAAACCTCTTAATTGTTTTGTAGAATGTCTTGTCCTTCAATTCTTCACACCCACTTTTTGACAACATTATGTATATTTTACCAAACAAGTTGGTATAAGTCAAGTATTGACATTCCAAAATCATGAAAAATTTACTCTTTTTACCAAAAAAAAAAAAAAACAAAGATTTTTTCCAAAGATTCAAAGAAATTTTTTAAAAACCCTTGACAAATATTATCGACATATAGTATAATAATAAGTGACGGATTTTGACATTTTATTGCTCAAATCCAAAATAATTTTATAGGAGAATTTAAGAAAATGAAAAATCTCAAGATATCAGTAAAGCTAATCGTTAGCTTTGTCATTGTTTCTATACTTACAGTAATAGTAGGTATTATAGGCATCGTGGGTATGGCGCAAGTAGACGCTTCTTTAGAGTCTATGTATTCGTTGCAGACAGAGCCGTTGCCGGCTCTCGGAAAGTCAGTTGAATTGTTACAACGCCAGCGCGCTAACATGAGGGAATACATAATCGGCGCGGCACTCAATGACCGTGAGATTATTTCAAATGCGCGCGACAGAGTAGAAGAGCAAAGGGCTGAAATGAGGGTAGAGTTGCCTATATACAGGGAATCTATCAGAAGCGATGATGCTATGGCTCTCTTTGATGAAGCGGTCAGTTTATATGAAACATCTTTCACCGAAGCGATGAATTTAATATATGAAGGCGCGATGGGCGGTCAAGATGCGGCGGCTTTAGAGCAAATTATGAGGGAATATACCCCTGCCACCAATAAAATTGTTGAAAACTTCGATATCTGCCTTGAAATGAAAATCGATGTCGCCTATGCGGCGTATGAAGAATCAAGCGCGCTTTACAGCGGTTTGTTAATCCTTATTATCGTTGTGTTGGTTGTTGTCTTAGTCGCTTCTATGATTTTGGCACTCTATATTGCCGGGATTATCTCAAAGCCTGTAATTACTTTAGCCGGCTATTTCAGCAAGGCGGGCAAAACAGGTGAACTTACCGTGTCAAGCGAGGAAAAAAGAGTATTTGACTTCTACTCTCAAAATCATGACGAAATTGGGCAAATGATACTGGATACCGAGTCTTTCATCGGTCATGTTGAACGTTCTTCACAAAACTTAAGCCAAATCGCCGGCGGCGACTTGACGATAGACGCGCGTGTTCTCTCTGACAGAGACACTATCGGTATTTCACTCAGGGACATGGTCGCCAATTTGGGGAATATGTTTAAAGAAATTAATACAGCTTCAGGGCAGGTGACAAGTGGTTCGAGTCAAATATCCGACGGCGCGCAAGCCTTGGCAAGTGGCTCAACCGAACAGGCTGCGACTCTGGAACAACTCTCAGCATCGATTGCCGACGTTTCAGATAAAACCCGTGAAAACGCCATAAGAACAAGCAACGCCTCTAAATTGGCAGACACGATTATGCAAAACGCCGAAAAGGGAAGCGTTCAAATGAAACAAATGATAACTGCCGTTGATGAAATTAACCAAGCCAACCAAGACATCAGCAGGGTAATTAAAGCAATTGACGATATAGCCTTCCAAACTAACATCTTAGCACTCAACGCGGCAGTTGAAGCAGCAAGAGCCGGCGCGGCAGGCAAAGGGTTCGCGGTTGTTGCCGAGGAAGTTCGTAACTTAGCGGCGAAAAGTGCCGAATCGGCTAAAGAAACCAGCAACCTCATAGCCAACTCTAAAGAAAAAGCAGAACTCGGAACTCAAATCGCTAACGAAACAGCAGTTTCGCTGACCGAAATCGTGTCCGGGATTAACGAGAGCAGTAAAATCATCGCTGAAATTGCTCACTCATCAGAGCAACAAAACTCAGCGATTGGCGAAATAAACGTTGCGATTGGCGAGGTAACACAAGTGGTGCAACAAAACTCAGCCACAGCAGAAGAGTCCGCCGCCGCATCAGAAGAAATGAGCGGTCAAGCAAACGTTCTTGAAGGGCTTATTTCGCAGTTTAAACTTTGACGAACAATTGACAATGTACAATTGACAATTGACAATTTTGGAGTCGCCTTGCGGCGACAGGATTGAAATTATAGAGATATACCGCCCGACATTTTATTGTTGGGCGGTGTTTCACACTGAATATTTTTTAAAAACCCCTTGACAAAATTTATAAAATACGCTATAATAATAAAAACAGGGCAAAATCTTGAACGGTTGCGCTCAAAGCATATGATTAACTAAGTAACCGCTACTTTGAGACGTGGGCGGTTACTTCTTTGTGTTTCGATTTGCTAATATAGCCACAACAGTGATAACTGTCATCGATACAATATAAGCTATCTCCATACAAACACCTCCTTTCGGAAGTGAACGCAACCGTCCGGCTTAAGCCGTTTTCAATCTTGCCTTGCCCGGGTTTCCCCGGTAATTTACATTATACTACAAATTTTTGGTTATTTCAAGGGCTTTTTAAAAAAATAGTAAAAAAAGTAGGGGACGGGCTTGCCCGTCCCGAAATTTGCAGATGTTTATAAGAGAAGGGACGGGCAAGCCCGTCCCCTACTATAACTGTCAACTCTCAACTGTCAATTGTCAACTGTTCGTCAATTCCCCGGAAACGCTTCTTTCTTTGTTAAATAGTTTCTAAGGGCAGCAAGATTTTGTGCGTCAGTTGCTTCTTCCCCTGCGACTTTGCATTGGTCGTTTTTCGCTAAAGCTCCCACAATTGCGTATTTGAGATAGGTTAAGTCAGCGATGTTTATTTTGCCGTCATGGTTGCAGTCGCCGAGTTCAAACTCGGGCGGGGTCACCGGAATTTCCTCAAATTCAACTGTCACATTAGTCGCAACGGTTATTTGTGTGGAATATGTGGTTGCTGTCCCGTTGACGACGGTGTCATTGTTCTTCCACTCTTTAACGCGGTAATCTTCAGCCGGTGTCGCGGTGAAGGTGACGGTTGTGCCTTCAAGAACCTCTGCGCCGGTGGTGATTTCTTCTGTCCCGACTGCCGCTGTGAGTGTGCCGTTTGCCCCGACAACGTTGAAGGTGACGGTGTAGTGCTCCGGTGTTTCCGGAATTTCTTCAAATTCAACCGTGAGAGTTGTCGTGTTATTGATTGTTGTTAAGTATGTGGTTGCTGTGCCGTTGACTACGGTGTTATTGTTCTTCCACTCTTTAACACGATAGCCATCTTCCGATGTCGCGGTGAAGGTGACGGTTGTGCCTTCAAGAACCTCTGCGCCGGTGGTAATTGACATTCCGCCCGATGATGCGGTTATTGCGCCGTTTGCTCCGGTTACGCTGAAATTGACGATATGTTTGGGAATTACTTCAACCTCAACCGTGACGGTGGTTGCGGCAGTGACTTCCGTTGAGTAAATAGGTGCTCTGCCACCAACGGTAAAGCCGTTGTTTTTCCACTCTTTAACGCGATATCCTTCTTCAAGTGCCACGTTAAAGATGACGATTGAATTATCATCTACCTGCGTGCCGGTTAGAATTGACGTTCCGCTTGATGTTGCCGTGAGTGCGCCGCCTGTTCCGCTTAAACTGAAATTGACAATGTGTTTTGGAATCGCTTCAACTTCAACCGTTACAGTGGTTTCGGCGGTGATAATTGTTGAGTAGGAGTTTGTTTTATTACCCACGATAAAAATGCCGTTATTTCTCCACTCTTTAATGCGATAACCTTCTTCGAGCGTTGCGGTGAAGGTGACTTCTGAATTTTCAGCTACTTCATTACCGGTGTCAACAGGCGTTGTGCCTGATGATGCGGTGATTGAGCCGCCTGTTCCGATTACGTTGAAATTAACGGCAAAAGTTTGGTTGTCACCGTCAACCGCAATAGTTCTTGTTCCGGCCGCGCCCGGCCCTGCGATGTTGCGCGCGCGCACAGCTAATGTATACTGCCCTTTTGTTAAACCGGTGAAAGTGTGGGCGGTGTTAGAGCTTGCACTAACCCAAGTCGTCCCGGGTTCTGTGCCGCGGTTTATGCTGACTTCATATCCTGTGATTGCCGAACCACCATCAGAAGCCGGTGCTTGCCAGTTTATAGTGGCTTGAGCGAGTTCGCTACTAACAGCACTAACATTAGTCGGCACACCAGGAGCGACAGGTTCAGGCTCGGGCGTTCCTATGGGTTCGGTTATTCTTGCGTATAACAGTCTAATAGAGTCAGAATATGAAACATAATAAGTTGTCGAAGTATTAGAAGTGTTTGTTACGCTTAAAACCCCGGGTGTGGTAGAATCATTTTTCGGCAAAGAAAGCCTGGGGACTGCTAAATTTTGGTCGCGACTGCTACCTATCGTATTTGATGTATGTATACCAATTGAACGTCCACCGTTGTCAGAATGACAAATAGCAAAAACTGTAAAAGTCTGCCCGGGGTTAACAACGGCTTGAAGATGTCCTCCGGTGCCGGATATCGCGCCTCCGGATATAGCAGTATTTCCTCCTGTTGTCACACCTGCAGTGAACGTCAAATTACCATAACTGCAATTAATTGAAGTATTTCTCGTCGCGCTACTACGTCCGTAATATTTGATAAAATTAGGGCCTACGCCTCTTACTATCGGACCATAAGCCGTTAAATTCGACAAAGAGGAATCTCCAAAGTCAAAGAAGCTTACAACATTAACTTCGGGAATTATCGCCGGAATTGCGAAGTCTGCTACTGCGCTTAGTGGGTTGTCTTGTGCATCTGATTTTACTACGAGGTATAGTGTTAACGCGCCGGGGAAGAAGTTTGTTACGTTAACGGTGGTCTCGGCGGTGGTGTTCGTGCCGCCATTAACGCCAAGTGCTACTACTTCATCGCGGGTGGGGGGAGTGGCTGTTGCGCTTTGAATTAAATAGAAATATGTCCCTGCTTCGTCAGATGTGAATTTCACACTGCCGCTTGAATTGTCTACACGCTCTATCGCTCCTTTGGTTATGGTGGGGCCACCCGGTGTTATATGTTCACCAATGTTAAACACAATGACGTTGCTTATCAAATCGCCGCCCTCAAAGTCTCTCAAATGCCCTACCATTACCACGGCAATGTCGGTGGTGTCGGGGTTAACAGGAACGTTAATGTTGCTGTGAGTTCCTTCTCTGACTGTCGCCGAAACAAAGTTGTCGGAAATAATTGTGCCGTCATTTGGCGTTTCACCGTTGAAAGGCAAAACGTAGTATGTTCCCCTTGCATTTGTGGTGAAATTTATAACAGCGGCACTCGCTGATGAGCGTGTGCTTGTTCCTCTTGTCAATACAGGTGGGTCAAGGGGCGGCTCAATTGGCGACATGTTTTCTATTGAAAGGGCGAAAATTCTAACACCGCCCATGTCGGTGCCTGAGGCTGTGTCACCGCCAATAGAATAAACCCCCGCTTCGGGAAGAGTTATCGCATAGCGTGTGGCAACATTTAAGCCTGTCGCCGGAATTTGAGTGTACTGAGAGCCATCTTTGTAGATTGTGATGTGTCTGTTTGCTGTAGCGTTGCTCATTGCGGCGTAAATGATTAACTCACCGGCAGCAAAAGTTTCAAGAGAAACCGTTCTGCGATTTGCGCCTTGTGTTCTTCCGTTGGTACTTACATTACGCCCGAGGGTAAGACCATCAATTGGGCTTGCGGAATTATTGCCGGCAACCACAGAGTTAGTGGCACTTTCATGGTTGTTTTTCAACCCCGCGAAAAAGTCGGGCATTCTCGCATTATTAGCCGGCATAACCGAACCTTTTAGGGTGGAAGGGTCGTTAAAATTGATTATTGTCTTTCTGTTTTGTTCAAGAAAACGCGGCAGTTCGAGGGTGATTATATTGCTCTTGTGCGCCCCGTTTGTTTGAATTACATAAAGAAGTTTCGGGGTTTCTCCGGTTAAGCCTGTGACGTTTAATGTCACCTCGGTTGGGGTAAATCCGGGCGGTACGTTTACAGTTTGACTTGTGCCGAAAAGAATTTCGGCTTCACCCGGCGGTTCGTCGGTGCGCTCGGTGACAAGATAATGGAATGTGCCGTTTACTTGGGTGGTGATTTTTGCTGTCGCTGTTGCCGCTGTGTCACGCACGGTGTCGCCACCTGTCACAACCGGAATTTCGGGGTCAACGTACATTCCAACAGAAGCTAATGTTACATTACTTATGCCATCGGCAGTATCAGTGGCTTCCACAACGATATAGACTTTTCCCGGGCCTTCATCGGGCAGGGTTACTTCAAAGTTAACAGGAGTGCCTGCGGCGATGGGGCCGCTTCCTGCCGTTCCCGGGTTAACAGGGGCATTGATGACAATTTCTTGTTGATTAAATGAAATGTCGGTGGCACTGCGCAAGAAATAATAAGTGCCGGCTTTATCAGAGGTGAAGTTAACCGTCGCGCCGTTGGTGGTCGCCCTCACTACAGAGTTGATTACAGGTCTTGGTCTTGGCGTGGAATCGGGTGGAATGTCAGCTACGTTGCCTATGCCACTATAGCCGACTAAAAACGCATCTAAAGCAGGCACTCTCTCCGTCCCGGTAGAAGCAGCGCATCCGAAAGTCCAGCTTATATTGCCGCCCTGCATACGCCCGGCGTATTGTTTAACGTGGTCTCTAATCTCGTTTTCGGTGGTTCTGACCGCGTTTTCATAACCGCCGTCAAAATACCATGTTGGGTCTAAAATTGTGGTGTTTGTATCAAAGTTGTTATAAGTCGTGCCGCCTTTTTTTGCCTCCACGGTGTTCGGGACGGTTTCTGTTCTATCTGTCACAACATAAGCATCAAATTCAGTCTGGTTAGTGTTCGAATATGGCGAATAATTTCTGCTGTTATTAACGACAAAGTTGTTATACGCTTTTAAAATGCCGCCGTCTTCACTCGAGAAAGTAGTGCCGCCATTACCCTGCATAGAAATAACCATAGGGCGGTTTGTTCTGTCAAAGACATTACTTTCACTAAAGACACCCTTGCTTTGGAACGCCACACCAACGCCGTAAGTATTAATAGTGTCATAATAATTGTTATAAACATGCACGTTAGCAGAGCGCACGCGTGGGTGGCGCGAGTCAGAATAGTCGAAATAGTTATTATGTACGGTAATCAAGTCGGCTTTATCGGGTTTCCCATTACCGAGAAGAAGAAGCTTGCCCGAGTCCCAGAAATGGTTATACGAAATGGTGACGTATTGAGAGTCTTTTACATCGGTTGAACCATCGCCTTTCGCTTTGTCGCCACTGCCCTTTTGCCCATAGAAAAAGTCGTTATTGTGAACCCAAATACTTGTGCAATTGCTTTCAACACTGATTGCATCTTCTTTATAATTCATGAACGCAACATTGCGGATTTCAATGGAGTTACTTCTTGCTATTTTAATGCCTACGCCTAAAACAGTGTCTCGCCCCACGCCTTCAATAGTGAGGTTTTGAACGTGGGTAGCACTTCCTTCTGCCTTTGATGTTAACATATTGTTGCTGTCAAGATTACCAACAGTTCTCATAAGGCTTTCGGGGAAATGACCGAGAAAGCGAATAGAGGTTGGTGCAGTTGTTCGGTTATTTGTTTTTGCAGAGAGCAAGACCGGGTTTGTGCCTGACAACACTGCTACCACGTTTTCGGGGGTGACGTAAAAGACTTTTGCGCCGTCTTTTAATGTGCCATCGGTTTTATACGCGCCGGGCGCGCCGCCATTAATGTTCCCATTGGGTGAAAAGGCGAAGCCTGAGCGGTCGTAGGCTTCAACATCGACTCTGACTGTGCCGTTCAAGGCTTCAGCCCCTTTAGGCTGAACTTTGATGTCATAGCTGCCTTTGGCTAAGCCGACTGCATCAAACCGCCAAAAGCCGGGATATTTACGAACCAACGGTGAATGGTCGTTGCCGTTAGCATCAATGCCGTTCGCGGCTATGGCAGGGTAGTTTGAATCAGATGCTTTCTTGATGAAAACCTCAAATTCTTCCACGCCGTCAATATGCGCCCAGTAAACAGCGGCAGACTCAAGCCAACCTTCAGCCCCCAAAATGCCAACCGGAACATCGTTTGCAGAAATACTTGGCATCGTGCCGAAAATCATTGTTGCCGTAAGTGATAACGACAGCAAAACAGACATTAACCTTTTCATGTGAAACCCCCTATAATTTTATTTTTTATTACGGTTTATTTTACCACCTTTAATTATATAACATTTTTAAAACAAAAACAAGATAAATTATTCACAAATTATAGGGGTTCGTATAGGCTATATTGACGAATGAGGATTTTGAATGTTTTTATTGACTTTTTGGGGGATTTATGATAGAATTGTGGTAGGTATGAAAGGGGGGATTATATCATGGCAACGAAAGCGTTGTTGTCTTTATTGGCACACACAGCAATCAAAGCGGATTCAAGAGAAATGTATCACGCTATTGCAAAGGCGGCAAATACAGAAGGTTTAGTGTTGCAATCGTTTGACGAAGCAAAAAAAGAAATTGAAACGGACGATTAATCCGAAACCGCCGCAAGGCGGTAATTATTATGGTTGATGAAGAAAAAGCAATTGAGGGCGAAATAAAAGCTCTCACCTGAAACTAAACGCTCTCTCGCGGCTTAGTCTTTCTGCTATTCCGGTGACGGCATCTGCCGCGTCATCGTGGGCGTTTTTGCCGTCTCTTTGATACTCGTTCAGGCTCTTGAAAAATTCGTAAAATCTGTCTTTCCAGTTCACGGGGAAATAAATATGCCCCGTCACCCAACTGCTGTTTGAGATGATTCTCGACTGCTTGTTTTTGCTTTGATGGAATGTCTCTATCTTGCACCGGTTTGAGCCGTATTTATCTGAAATCAATCTCTCGACATTTCGGGCAAAAGCTCTTCCACCATTGTTGCTCTCGATGAAGGCGCGGTTGACATTCCCCTCAAAAAGCATTTCAGCCAATTTAATTTCAGTGGATTCCATTCGCTCTTTGCTAAAAAGAACGTCAAGCACATATGCTTCACCGTTATAAACGCCGTAATTTATGCCGCAAAGATAGTCTGCCCCCGTGTCGGCAGTGTCGGTGTAATTGCAAATTTCGCTGAACAGCAACTCGCCGTTTTCGCCTGTCGGGGGCTTGTCGTATGTCTTGAAACTTCCGTATAACCGCCCTTTAACGTCAATCGGTTCTTGCTGATAGTTGGCTTCGATAATTTCGGGAGAGATAATCTTTTTCTTTTTGTCAAACGTCGCGGCGGAAAGTATTGCCGGGCAAAGCATTTTGCCGTTGTCACCGTGAGCGCGGCGGGTGAATAATCTTGCTTTGTCGTAATGCGCTAATGCTCTTCCTGCTAAGTCACCCGTATGCCAACGCGTCATGATGATGATGACCTTGCCGCCTTCTTCTAACCGCGAGAGCAGGGTGTCGGTATACCATTCCCAGTGGCCCTCTAAAATCTGGGCGTTGTTGGCTTCATATGCCGATTTAATCAAGTCGTCTATGACAATTAAATCGGCACCGAAACCGGTTGCTGTTCCCAACGGCGAGGTGGCTAAGTAGTTGTTATAGCCGCTGTCGAGGCTCCAAAAATTCGCGGCACCGTCCCCTTTCTTGAGGACGGCACCGGGAAATATTTCTGAGTAGACAATTTTGTTTTTGTCTGACTTTTGCTCGCTGACTGTGTTTCTCACCGACTTTGAAAACAATTTAGACAGCGTTTCGTTATAAGAGCCTGTGATAATTTTAACGCGTGAATTTCGCCCCAAAACCCATTCCACAAAGCAGCCAATCGTTCGACTTTTTCCATGTCTTGGTGGAATGTTGATAACCATAATTTCATCTTGTGAAAAATAAAAACTCTGCAATTCATCACAGAGTTCTTTAAGGTATTTCCTATCTTTCGTGTAAAAATCCGGCGCCTTAAGGCAGCAATAATCATAAAAGTTTCTTCGCGCTAACTCTAACTTTGCTTGTTTTTTTAACTCTTTTTTATGTTTCATCTGACACCAACTTTCTAAGTTCTTCTGTGCTTAACCCGCTAAACGGGTTTTCTGACTCTTTGTTTTTGTTGTGAAAATTCTCTGAAAAAAATCCACAATGTTTCCCCAACAACTCTAACGCTTTAAGCTTTTCACTACTCTTAGTCTCGCTCGACTCTGAAAAAGCAATTTTTGATAATTCAGCAATCAAATTTTCTACTGTTGGCTCACGCGCTGGTTGAACTTTAGCTATTTGCGCCGGTGGGTCACCGGTTTCAGAGCGTGATTCGGGTATGTCTTCGCCCTTAGTATTGTTTGCTTTCATAAGTGTCTCAATAAGTTCGCGTATGTTAGAGTTTTCTAACAATTTTTTTCCGTCTCCTGCTCGAGTGTACCCTGCTCTTATTGCCGCTTGCTTGGCATCTAAGTCAACAAGGTATTCATAGCAAAATCGTTTTTGCTTTTCTGTCAATTTCTCACCTCCTAAATAATTTATAAGTTATTATATTAAATTTCAAACGGGGTATAATACTATTATAGCAGAACTTTATGTCACTTTCAAGGTATATTTGGGTATAAAAAGGAACAAAAAGGAACATAATATAAAGGCAACCTAAAGTTATCAATCCGAAAGGACACGCTTGAATGAATACAATACCGTGGAACAACCCTCCAAAATATGAACCGCACGATGATGATGACGAGCTGCTCTACCCTCAGTTTGAGGGGAGTATATCCAACGAAGCCGCCACCGGCACCCCATCAGTAGCAAGCGCGAGCGAATGCACCGGCATGATGCACAGACCCCCCGACAACGACGACGAGTTTGAATCCTACCGTCAACTCTACAACACACACCCCTCAAAAAAGCAGTAATAAACACAAGAGCCTGTAGTGATACAGGCTCTTGGGTTACGCTTTTGTGTTCTTCACAATTCCCATCTTTAATGAGTCATAGCATTATAAAATTCCTCAAGGTAATAAACAATTTTGTTGTTTTCATTTAAATTCTCATCTTTAAGAAAAAAGTTGTTGAAAAAAACTTTCCAATGGTTGATAATACTCTCTTTCTGGTAATTCTCAATTATTTTGCATTTAACCAACAAGTTCAAATAATCAGTTACTTTTTTTTCGTCAAAAGCATTTTCTTCTCCATTATCTATACAACGCAAAAAAGGATACATTATAATAAAAAATTTTAAACTTTTGTGTTTTTTACAAACAGCACTTAAAAATCCAGTTTCCAATGTGTCTCCGTAGTTTAGCCATGCTGAATCATGAAAGGTTCTTCGCGTCATAGAACCCGAAAATGTCGATTCCAAACACTTTTTCTGCATAAAGTGATATTCATCACCATTTAGATTTAGACAATTACATTCTGTAGGAAAGTCATTTTCACAAGGTTTTGCAAGACAGCCGCAATCGGAACAATTTTCCCCTTTACCTTTTTTACAATTTTGAGAGATTTTTAGGCTAAAGTTTAACGCGCCTGAATTGTTAATAGTAAATTTATCATGCTTAGTAGCTCTAACAGCTTTGAAAAGCGCATCAACATAAGGTGGTTTAAGAAACACGCTATTTTCTTCACGATTTGTCTTTGTATTCGATATCTTACAAGTGTTGTTTAACACTGTGTAAACATGGTAAAATTTAAATACTTCAACATTAGAATCGTCTATTTTTTTAGTTTCTCTAATTATTCTAAAATTTTCAGGCATTACTCCTTTCAAGGTCTCTAAGTCAAAATTAAAATTAGGTTTCTTCATTTTCTCTATCAATCCTTTGTTTTATTAATTTACCTCGCCAAATTCCTGCCACTCTTGAAAGCGTGGTTACTATAGTATCTTCATCGAGAGGCTCTTTCTCTCTCTCTTTATTAATACCAATAACCTTTCCTTTAAATACTCCATCGTTTTTCACATCTGTTTTTTCAACTATGGAATAAAAGTTTTTTTCTTTTAGAAGGGCTTTGATAACTGCAACATCTCTATTAAAAACAATAAACGTTGATGAAAGCAATTTCTTCAAAAAACCTTCCGGACGTTCCGAAACTATGTTCTTATAGTCATTCATCATTGTTTTTATTTCAAAATCTGTCATGCCATCAGCGCATAATTCCAATGAACCGTTTATGTTATTTATTAAATACTTCCATGCAGCAAGAAACCTTTTCCAGTATTCAAGCAGTGCTAATTCGCCATGTTGATAATAATGCAATGCCACAAAGCTATTATCATCTGAATCCATACATTCGACATAAACACAATCGCCCATTGAGCCGTCTTCAATGCAGGCATCAAATGCGGCTATTATTTCCGGAAATAAATATTCGGGATATTCTCCCTCTTTGTGAATAAGTCTGATTGTCTCCGCAAGGGGTATGGGAAGCAATTTATATCCTTTTACTTTTTCGTCGACATTATCAAGAAATATCGAAAGTTCGGAAAAAAATCTTGGGAAATCATCTTCTGTTTTTTCTAATCTTTTTTTGACAAAGGCATATGTAGCATATCCCCCCTCTACCTCTTTTATAATTTCTTCTATGTCTTTTTTTATAGCGATATAGTCTGAACCTAATTTATCTATATAGTCGGTATAATTTAAAAGGTAATAGTCATCGGAAGATTCTGCATGATACTTATTTGATTTGAAATTAAAAAGTTCTTCGTTTTCATTTACAACTTTTGTTGCCTTATCTAAAAAGTCCGCTGTTTTCTGCAAGCATTTTTCATAGTTTTCATAGTTTTCATAGTTATCCCCGTAGTCTTTAGCAAGAAAATATCTCGCAAATGATTTTGCAAATATTTTTCCTACCTCATTCTTAGTAATCTCAGTTGATGCGCTAAATGCGTTAAGTGCAAATTTAATTCCTTTGATAGCTGTCAACACAGAAGTTACTAATCTTATTTTTATTTCAAGCTCAGTTTTTTTCTCTAAAAAAGATATATGGTCAGGACTTTCTCCCGTTTCGCCTTCGCTAAAGTTGCGTCTTGTTGACGACAAATTTATAGTATTGAAATTTAATTTTTCAAACATCTCATCGATATGCTCTTTTTTCAACGGCGGCAAGAAAAAACACGGGCGAATAAGATATTCTGTTTCGCCTTCGGTATCATATTCATTTGTGAAAACCCTAATCCCGGAAAAATAGCCGGTTGTCAAAGAATATTCCTCGTCCTCACAATATAAATCTGCCTGAACCCCGACATCTTCGCAAACATGTACATCATAAGGCAATTGCTCATAATTATCTGGTATATTAAGCCTTAAATCTTTAAACTTTTTTGTTCCAAATCTCGCATAGGCGGTATATGATGTGTAGGGGGTCATTGAATAATGGATAAGCTTATTTAACTTTTCTGCCAAATCCTTCGTTTCGGGTTCGCTCAGACACACTTTTGGTCCCTTTTCGCCTTCTTTGAAAGGTGATAATTCAGTTATACCGAAAACTTCAATACCAACACTAAATTCTCCATTTTCATTTTTAAAAATTTTGTCTTTTATTTTGATTTTCATTTCTTCTCCATTTTTGCAAATAGAAACAGAATCGCCTTCACTTTCTCTTTCTTTCGTTTCAGCGAGGTCTTCTCTATATGCCAAAGCGGTGTAAGATATGTTTTTAAGACCTCTGCGATATAAGTCTTTGATAATCCTGCATAAATTTCTCCCACGATTGATAATATCATCAAAAATGAGGACGTTATCAGTTTTTTTAAAAGAATAGTTACCAACAACACGAGAACTGAGTATTATTGGTTTTATTTCTATTTTTTTCTCTTTCGCTCTTTCCTTTAACACACGAAGGAAAGCGCGAAAAATCGCCGCGCCCTTTCTATCAATCAGAATTATGTAATCAAACTTATCATTTTCGATGATATTCTTAATAAGTTTAAGATAACTATCAAAGGTATCTTTACCCAATAATTCATCTTTATCCAATAATTCTATTGCTTTACTTTCAATTTTTTCCATAATTTCATTAATTGAAAACACCCCCCTGCTGTTAACTATGTGTATTCACCAAAGGGATTGCTTTATACTTTGTCCTCCTTATATTTTTTCAGCCATTTAGCGCGACCTTGCAGTCGCGCTAAATGGCTGTTATGGGTATTCTTTAACTTTAATAATCCTGAATAACTTTTTAAACATCAAAACATGTCCCATTTCTTTAAAAAAATTACAAGGTTTCTGTTATTTCAACTATTGTAACATATTTTCGCGAAAAAGGCAATACAAATTTATACACATATTTTTACGAATCTATACACATATTTTATGAATTTTTTGTGCAATTTGCACAATGTTGACAATGGGGTGAAAATATGCTATACTGAATTTAAATAGATGAGGGGGTATGGATATGGTCATTCCAATGATTGATAATGCAAAAGTTCTGCCGAAGGGGCAGATTACAATACCCAAAGACATTCGGGAATATTTAAAAATCAATGTCGGCGACCGTCTCACGCTTGTTTGTGAGAACGACCGCCTTGTATTGATGAATTCGGCTATGTTTGCATTGAAGGAATTTCAAAAAGCAATGGAAGGTGAAGCGGAAAAAGCAGGGCTACACTCCGATGACGATGTTGTCGATCTCATTATGGAAATGAGATATGGTGATAAAAAATGAGATGCTATACACCCCCACCACGCATTATCAAGCCTACGGATTTTTTGAATTTTTAATTATTGTCAAAAATTGTCAAAAATTGTCAAAGTCAAAAATTTTTTTTAAAAAACCTATTGACATTTAAAAAGTTTTGTGTTATAATGATTTAGTCGCTTGACGAAATAGTGAGTGCAGGCGAATTTGATGTGGCGGCATAGCTCAGGGGTTAGAGCACTCGGTTCATACCCGGGGTGTCGTTGGTTCAAATCCAATTGCCGCTACCATATTTTATCACGGCCCGTTGGTCAAGCGGTTAAGACATCGCCCTTTCACGGCGAAAACATGGGTTCGATTCCCGTACGGGTCATGGAAATACCAAAGGGTGGGCGTTGCTCACCCTTTTGGCATATGTCAATTGTCGAACAAATGAAAGGCGGAACAAATGGCACAATTTATAGGTATGGCGAGCCCCTGTTGCAATAAGGAATTTGCTGAAAACGATGATATTGTGGTGTGCCCTGAGTGTGGCTCACCTCATCACAGGGCTTGTTGGTTTGAAAAGGGGCATTGCGCCAACTTAGCGCGGCATGGAGGCGGCTATGTCTGGAAATCGCCGCTTGAAAACGCAATAAGAGGTTATATTGCGGCGGAAAAATTGAAAGACCGATATGCGAAAAAGCAAGCCGATGCCGGCAAATTGCCCGATACTGAGAACATACCACCGACCGCGACTCAAGAATTTGATATATTTGGCGTTTCTCAGCGTGAAATAGTTAGCTTTCAGGGGAAAGACAATCCTGAAATAATTGCCCGTTATCGAAACTTTGCAAGCGGCGGCAGTAAAATTTCAATAAATCTCTTAGCGGGATTGCTCTCTCCGTTATATCAGTTTTATAACCGCGACAGAATTATGGGCTATGTCCTGTTTGTGTTGTGCCTTCCCGCAACTATGTTGCAGATTCAAATTTGGTATAGCAAAACCCCGGACTTATCGGGCATTATGTTCGCCGATATTTTTCAGTTTTTACCGCTTTTATTGACTATATTTTGTTGTTTGTTTTATGATTATGTCTACCTTAGATTAATGGCGTGGCGAATTATCAGAATACGCGAAAGATACGGTGACGAAAACTTAACCGATGAATATTATCAAGAACTCAGTTTTGTGGGCAAACCGAGTTTTTTAAGAATGATTTCAGATTTAATCATAGTGATTATGGTTTTTCGGTTTCTTTTTAGCATATATGCGTAGAAAGGGTGAGTAAGGTTTTTAAGCCAAAAATTCTTATAGGCGAAAAAGGGTTAATATTCTTAGTTTTTTCAATAAGTGTCATATTGCACAGCGTTTATGCGTTGGGCATGGAGATGATTTCAATCGACCCAAATGAATTCGGCGTTGCTGTTTGGGTCGCGCTTTTCAATGGAAAAGACTGGGCGGGAGTCATGTCTGACATTCCCTATTATTACGGATTTGTCGGTGCTTTGTTATATGTCCCGATTATGTGGCTTATCCCTGAGCCTTTTATTCAGTATAAGGCAATGCTCTTGCTCAATGGAATAGTCGTCAGCTTTGTTCCGGTTATTGCGTATCTTTTGAGCGTTCGGTTGGGGGTTAAGTTCGGTTGGCAGCGAATTTTGGTTGCTATTGTGTGTGGGCTTTACTCCACAATATTTGCTCATACGAAATTTATTTGGAATGAAATCAGCTGTATAATTTTTCCGTGGTTGCTCATATTTTTGCTCGTTCGCACGTGCGACACAAAGGGTGGGACAAAAAAGCACATCATGTCAGCGGTTACCGCTTTGACAGCTGTGTTGGCTTATTTTGCCCATCCGCGGCTTGCTGTTGTCATATTGAGCGCGATGATTGTTATATTGTTTTCTAACTTCTTCTTGAAGATGAAACTTGTTTCGGGGTTTTGTTTTTACTCAACGTTTTTAATCGGGTTTTTCGCGCTGAAGATGTTAGACACATATTTAATTGCGGTTATGTGGAATGGCTCGCAGGCTCTCGAAAATACGCTTGCGCATTTCGGCGGACAAGTTTCGGGGCTGTTTGCGCCCGGTGGGGTAGAGTTATTTTTCACAACTCTTTTGGGGCATTTGTATTATTTCTCAACCTCTACCTGGGGGTTGGGGATTCTTTCTGCTTGCCTTGCGGTGTTGGTGGTGTTCAGATATTTTCAGGGCGCGGCAATTAAGAAAGCAGTGTTTCAAACGGGGGACACAGACTCGCGCCGAAGGGTCGTTGCAAATTCAGGATTTAATAATTATCTGCTGTTATTCTCGCTTTACGCTTTGTTTGCCAATATTTTTGCAGGGCTTTTATCGGCTTTGTGGAAGTATAACGACACGGGTTACGGCCAATATCAAGACACCCTGATTTTCGGCAGATATATGGATAGTGTTATTCCGCTTTTAATTATGTTTGTAATATGTTATGCTTTTTTATATGAGCTTAACCTTTCTAAACTGCTTGCCGCGACTGTTGTGTCGGGCGGCATTTACGGCTTGTTCTTTATATTTACGGCATCGACAGTCGCAAGCTCATCAGCGGCAAACGTGTTGCCCATGCTCGGGATTTATCCCGTCAGAATCGGCGAGAAAATAGGGGAGCCGGTCACCCTTGACGGGCTGTTTCTCACCGTCTCTTGCGTGCTTTGCTTTATCGCGGTGTTTATAGTTGTGGTGTGTTGCGCGCAAAAATACAGGTTAATCATATTATCCTGCATTATGATTGCAGTTATGCTGTATTCCAGCATTTACACTGCGACTGTTTATCTGCCGTATTCGCAAATACAAGCGCGGATTGTAACCGCCCCAATTTATGAAATAAATCGTCATCTTTATAATTCCTCTGCTGCACCGCCGATTTACGGTTATAAATTGCCGGCGCGAACGTCAACGCTGTTGCAATTCCTAAATCAGGACACAAAAGTCTATGCCGTTAACAACCAAACTCAAATTCCGGAGCACTGCTTTCTTATAGTACCCACTGAGTTCCTTGAAATTTTTTTGGAAGAGGTACCCGGCGTTTTGAAATTTGCACAGACGGACGACTATTCTGTATATCTGCGTGGTACGCGTGCGCAAGCCTATGTTCGCTCACAAGCCGGATTGGAGGAGTCGTGATTTTAGATGCAGACGGAATAACTTTAAACGTAAGCCCCGACCACAAGTTCGGCTCAGATTCAGTGCTTTTAGCCAACTTTATAAATGTTCGGCGTAAAGACATAATATACGACCTTTGCACGGGGAGCGGTATCATTCCTGCGTTGTTGGCAAAAAAGCGGCCTAAAATCATTTACGCCGTGGACATTTCGCGCGAAGCCATTACACTATTAGAAAAGAGCGTTAACGATAACAATCTTGATTTTGTAATACCGATTTGCGCCGATTTAAGAACCATGTCACCCATTAATGCCGCCGACCTCGTAACGGTAAATCCACCTTACTTCAAACAAGGCACGGGAAAAACCCGAAACTCACCCGAACAAGCGGCGGCACGCCATGAGATAAGCTGCAACCTTTCGGACATAGCCGCGGCGGCAGGCAGACTTTTGAAATACGGCGGTTATCTGAAAATGTGTCACAAACCCGAACGCCTTGCAGACGTAATATGCACTCTCAGAGAACACAATCTTGAGCCAAAAGAAATCACATTTATAGTAAACAAAGGAAAACAAACGCCACGCCTGTTTTTACTCAGCGCGAAAAAAGGGGGGAAAGCTGGGTGCGGGGTGACAATTGACAATTGACAGTTGACAATTGACAATTGTGGAGTCCGCTTGCGCGGACGGATTTAAAAATGTTTTTTAAAAAAGCTTGAAATCTTTAACAATATATAGTATAATAAAGTTAGAGGTGGGTGATTGGAATGTGTGCAGAAAATGCCGAAGGCAAAGAGCAACCCCAAAAACACGATAAAATATATCGTGTCTTATTTGAGAATAAAGACGAGTTTATACGGCGGCAAAAAGTTTCAAAGAATATACCGAAAATCATGAAATTTTTGGGAACAACATCCTCAACTTTAACTACCTTATTTTTGATTTAAACCGAACTGACGAGAAGTTCATATTCTCACCCGAAACACAAAACCAAAAAGCTACAGACTATTTGTTAAAACTTGACAAGGTGAGAAACGATGAAGAAGAAATGTTGGGCGCATTTGAAGAGGTTCAGCCATTTCTTTTAAGTCTTCAAGAAGATAAATTCAACATAGTAGCCAAATACATAAGTCTTTCGCGCAAGGGAAGCATGTCAGAAACAGAGATAGCAGAAACTAAAAAATTGTTGAGAGGAGATGTGAAGAAAATGACGACCAATCTTAGCGAATTTTTTATCAGAATAGAAAACAGGGGCATAGAAAAGGGCAGACAAGAGGGTAGGCAAGAGGGCATACAAGAGGGTATGCAAAAGAGCCTTTCAGAAATAGCGCGCAAACTCATTGAAATGGGCTATCCGTTAGAGCAGGTAACCAAAGCAACAGGATTGTCTGGTGAAGAAGTTACTGATATATCTTAACGCGAGCGCGGCCAAAAAAACCACTCAATTAAAGAAAATGTACGAAAATTCCTACAAGATAATTCAAATCCCCGAAAGATAGAAAGACTAACTGAAAATCATGAAAATTTTATTTATAGGTGACATTATCGGGCAAAGCTCTGCTCAAAAGTTGGCGGAGTTTTTGCCCGCGTTTAAACATAAAAATAACATAGACGTAACTATAGTAAACGGCGAGAACAGTGCTAACGGCAACGGAATCACACCCTTTTCAGCCAAAATCTTGTTGCCTGTCGCTGATGTTATTACCACGGGCAACCATTGTTTCAAGCGAATTGAAATGAATTCTATGTTTGACGAGTGTGAGAGAATAATAAGACCGTATAATTTGGGTGATGAAGCCCACGGCAGGGGTTTTTGCATATTAGATTTCGGGCGGGAACGTCTTGCAGTTGTAAACCTTATGGGCTGTGCTTTCATGCCGCCGTGTGACAATCCGTTCAAGGCGGCTCGCTCTTTACTTTCTGAGATTGACACACCGAATATAATCGTTGACTTTCATGCCGAGGCGACTGCTGAGAAAAAGGCAATGGGCTACTTTTTATGCAAAAAAGTAAGCGCGCTAATCGGCACGCACACCCACGTTCAGACAGCTGACGAGAGGATTCTGAGCGAACATACGGCATACATCACCGATGTGGGCATGACCGGAGGGTATGATTCAATAATCGGCTCTGAAAAAACAGGTGTCATAAACCGATTTTCAAGCTACTTACCGTCAAGGCATCTTGAGGTTGACGACAACATTGAAATGAACGCAGTTGTTATTACCATCAACCCCGACAACGGAACAGCGTTGAAAATTGAAAGGTATAATGAGAGAATTTAACAAATAAATAATTCGCAAAGGGTATATTATGAACTCTATTTTATTAAAAAACGGCTATATCGTTGACAGCAAAAACGATATAGAGGGGACTTTCGATATTCTTATTGAAAACGGCTTTATAACCAAAATCGGCGAAAAGAACGTTGTCGCTGACATGGTTGTGGATTGCACGGGCTTAGTTATAATACCCGGGATTTTTGATATGCACGTTCACTTTCGTGAGCCCGGTCAAACTCATAAGGAAGATATAATAAGTGGCGCGGCGGCGGCGGCGGCGGGCGGCGTTACGGGTGTGCTTTGTATGCCCAACACTTCCCCGATTGTCGATTCTCCGGATACGCTCAAACACATTACCACAAGAGCAAAAAAAGCCAAAATAAGGGTTTATTCCGCTTGCGCGCTTACTGTTGGGTTAAAAGGCGAACAGCTTTGCGATTATAAAGCATTGCGTGCCGCCGGTGCCGTTGCCGCAACAGACGATGGCCGCCCGGTGGAAAACCCACTCATGATGTATAAGGCAATGAAAGCGGCGCACGAGGCAGGGCTTACAGTCATTTCTCATTGCGAGGACTTAAACCTTACAAACTCAGGGATTATGAATGAGGGGAAAATATCCGCACAGCTCGGCGTTAAAGGAGTAACTCGCGCAAGCGAAAACACCGCCACGGCAAGAGAAATATACATAGCCAAAGCCTACAATTTGCCAATTCACATAGCCCATGTTTCCACCAAAGAGGCCGCCGAATTGATTAAGCTCAACAAAGATTCTCACGGGTGGGTGGGTGAGTCTGCTATCGGCGGCTCGCCGATTAGCTCCGAGACGGCTCCTCATTATTTTACATTGACGGAATGTCTACTGCTGAAAAGAGATGCTGATTATCGCATGGCACCTCCGCTTAGAGAGCAAGCTGATGTTAATGCAATCATTGCGGCGATAAAGGCAAAAGCGATTGACTGTATTGTCACCGACCACGCGCCGCACACAAAAGAGGAGAAACAAGATTTTGAGAACGCCCCGAACGGAGTAAACGGCTTAGAAACATCGTTGGCGGTAACGCTGACAAGCCTTTATCACCCCGGGCATATCACGCTCAAAGAGTTGGTAAATTTAATGTGTGTCAATCCGCGAAAACGCCTCGGCATACCCGGCGGCGGACTAACTGTGGGCGATGTCGCGGACATAACAATATTTGAACCGAACGAAGAATGGACGGTAGAACCCGAAAAGTTTCACTCTAAATCAAGCAACTCTTGCTTCAAGGGCATGAAACTCAAAGGCAGGGTTAAATATACTATAGTTGGGGGGAATGTCATTTATGTCGATGGACAGGTTAATTGAAAAGATAATCAAACTAAATAATCCAACAGTTGTGGGTTTAGACCCCAAGCTCGAATTTATTCCCGATTTTATTAAAGAACAGGCGTTTTCAGAACACGGCGTAAATCTGACGGGCGCGGCTCAGGCAGTTCTTATGTTTAATAAAGGGCTGATTGACAGCTTGCACGACATAGTTCCTGCCGTAAAACCACAAGCGGCATATTATGAAATGTTGGGGTACGAAGGGGTAAAAGTACTTTATCAAACGCAAAAATATGCCCATCAAAAGGGCATGTACATAATAACAGACGGTAAGAGAAACGATATCGGGGCAACCATGCAAGCGTATGCCGCCGCCCATTTGGGGACAATAAGTTTACTAAAAGAACACGAAGCATTTATAGCCGATTCGCTTACAGTCAACGGCTATTTGGGCACCGATGGAATAGAGCCGCTGTTAGACATTGCAAAAAAATACGATAAGTCAATATTCGTTTTAGTAAAAACCTCAAACCCCTCGTCCGGTGAACTTCAGGATTTGAAGTTAGAGAACGGGCTGAGCGTTTATGAGCAGATGGGCAAAATGTGCGAACGATGGGGCAAAGAACTTCCCGGTAGATACGGTTACAGCGGTGTTGGGGCGGTGGTGGGCGCGACCTATCCCGAACAAATTACCACTTTGCGAGAACAGTTACCCGGCACGTTCTTCCTGATTCCGGGTTACGGAGCGCAAGGCGCGAGTGCAAAAGACGTTGCAAAAGCCTTTGACTCAAATGGCATCGGCGGAATAGTAAACAGTTCTCGGGCGATTATGTGTGCTTATAAAAAAGAAAAGTGCGATGAACAAGATTTCGCCGGCGCAGCAAGGCGCGAGGCAATACGAATGAGAGGGGAATTGATGCTTTCGTTATGACGAATAGAGGGCGTTTGATTGTTGTTTTTGTTGTATTTCTCGTTTTTATCGCTGTTTGGACGAGCGAATATTTTATAAATTCATTTGATAATAATAGAATAGATAGATTTATAAAAAATGCTGACGAAATAATTTATTACTATGATGCAACAATAGTTTACAACGGGATAATGAATACTCAATTTAAAGAAAGTGTAATTCTTATTGATTATGACAGCATGAGTATTGCTTTTTTATGTTCAGGTGACTTGGGTTCTTATAATGAATTTAAACTGACTAAAACAAATAATATTATTGAAAACCCCAATTTACAAACTAAAGTAAATTTGAGTTTTCCCGGGCAGACACTTACTACATATTATTCAAGTAAAGCAAATGAACACAGAACCACGGCAATTCAAATAATTATTGAAGATGGTTCTATATATTCTATAAGCAATATAAAAGATAAAAATACAGGATTTGATTATTATTTAGGATTGAAATGGAGTAAATACTATGTTGGCGGATAGATTTTATACTAAGATTAATTGTTGATTTTCCTAACCACCCCGCCTCCTTCGGAGGTACCCCTCCACGGGAGGGGAATTTGTCGAAAAACAGCTTGACTCTGCGTTTTTAATATGGTATAATATGGGTGTTGGAGAGTGTCGAGCGCAGTGACTGTATTGGAATTAGGAGGGATATAAGCGAAAGTTTAGCTTATTCGCGCAGATGAATTGGATTTCATCACGTTCAAATTTTGTAACAAATGAAATTTCAAAAACTTTTAGAGCCTATCCAACAATAACACCGTCATGCACAAAAATGAGTTTTCTCCAAACAATAACAGCAAACGCAAAAGCCAATAAAGCGATATGATTATCGGCTTTCTTTTCAAATCTAACAAGCAATTTAC
>WRLV01000032.1 GCA_009777445.1 Oscillospiraceae bacterium
TAGTCCATGTTATAGGCTTTTTGGAATTAGTTTGCGCCCTTATTTGTCGCACGTCACCCACTGAAATTGTGCCGCTTGTTCTGTTAAGTCTAAGCCTTGTTTGCGATGAAACAGGCAGAGCAAACAGGCTGAATATTACAGCAAGTGCTGTGATGATTAATATAATTTTTTTCATAGATTTAGTTCTCCTTTTTAATTTGTGGCAAAACCACGAATTTGTTCGTCAGTAATTATTTCAAAGGGATTGCCGTTTTTGAAAGCTCTGACAGCCTTTTTTCATTATTCATTCCCTTATTGAAAAGTCTAATAAAGAATTTTGCCACTCCCAAAAAGTTGGAACGTTTTCAAGCAACTCATCAATAATATCTCGCAAATAAAGCGCGTCCTCATTTGAATTTCTTGCTTCATACTTCTCGTGCAACAAAACAAAGTCACCATTTACTAAACAGTAATAGTATATTCTTGGGGTATCGTTTTCTAACCGATCATTCTCATCATAAAAAGGAGTATAGACTAATTCAAATTCAACCCCTCTTATCGCGTTTATCTTTTCGCTTATATTATTAGGCAATTCAATTTTAGCTAAAACAGGGACTTTTTCATCATGCAAAATATTATTTGCATTTGAGATAATATCACTGGAGTAATTATGCTCGTAAACATGTTCATAAAAGAAGCCAAAGCTGTCAATTAATTTAACTATGCCTTCGTCACTTATAAGGTACGAATAATCATAAACCACAAATCCTTCAGGAACAATATACCTTCTAATTAAAATCACTTCAGACAAGTCGCCCACCGGATTTTTAGGTTCTGTCTTTATTACAGGCTTTCTCACCGTTATTCTACACCTTGCGGTAACGCCGTCTACCCTTGCAGTTATTACAGCTCTGCCTGCGGACACGGCTTTAATTTGTCCTTGGCGATTGACTAAAACCACGTTTTTATCACTTGTAGTCCATGTTATAGGCTTTTTGGAATTAGTTTGCGCCCTTATTTGTCGCACGTCACCCACTGAAATTGTGCCGCTTGTTCTGTTAAGTCTAAGCCTTGTTTGCGATGAAACAGGCAGAGCAAACAGATTTAAAGCAAAAACAGCGGCTAAAAATAATGTTGCTATATAAAGATTTTTCATATAGTCCTCCTTATTGCAAAATCAAAAATATCAATAGGTGCTCTTATCGTTACGCCTGTTCCTCCACCGTGCGTACCGGTTCGCAGATGTATATGTTATAATTCTAAGAAACATGAGCATAATTAATTTACCTCTTCAATAACTGTCAACTATCAATTGTCAACCGTCAACTGTCGTCACGCCGTAACATTAAACCCGGCTCTCTTTTCTAAAATTTGAGGGAATACTTCAGTTAGGTTGCGCGGTTTTATGAGTGGGCCGGTGGTGAAACTTTTCGTAACATAACCGGTGGAGGCGATTACTCTCCCTACTTTTGAAACGAGGGGTTCAATCTGTTCCGAAAAGCCTTCGGGGTGCAATAACGCAATATTAACGGCTTCCCCCATTGAACGCAGGTCAATCTCAAACCGCCCGACAGTCTCAACGTCAAAGGTAAGAAAAAGGTGATAACCACGCTTGACGTTTCCGAAATTATCGTGCTGGCTGTCTTCATCGTTGCTGACCCAAAGCTCACCAAAAGCGCGTGTATCGGCAAACTCAACAGGAATTATATAGTGAGAGAGCGGCGTAAACACGCCGGGCGCGTTTATAAGACTTTGAAGCAAATTTGAGGCATTGTAATTGTTGATGGTTTTCATCGCGGGATGGTCTATGTTTTTTTGCACAAAATTTATAAGTTCTTCAAGTGGCGATTTTTTAACTTGTGTCTCAAAACCGTCCGGCTTATCTAATAAAGGCAGCTCATTTTTGTCCGCCATATTGTTGATGATTTCGAGAAAATATTCATAAATATCTTGCCGCGCCGAAACCTCGGGCATAGCTCTTAAAACATCGTTTAGGTAAAGAATAACCGTGTTAATGCTGTCTAATTGCTTAATTTGTTCGTCTATTTTTTCGTTAAGCGCGGGAGAATGATACGGTTCCATCATTCCGATTAAGATGTCGGCAATCGCACTTTTGCCGTCGCTTTTGCCTAAAAGATAACTTCTTACAGCGGTTTGCGCCTTCTCTGTGTCAAACTCAAAAAGAGTGGCGACATCGGGTTTTTGACTGCCGCTTTCGGGCTTGCTAACTACGTCTTGCGTTTCTGCTTGCTGTGGTTTTTGCAAAGCATCTGTTACCTTGTGCCAAAACTCTGCCGCGGCATTTTCTTTTATTTGCGCTGAAGACAATTCCTGCCCCTGTGCAGAATTAACACCCTGATTGAGCGTTTCCTGGGCGTTTTGGTTGGAATGTGTTTGTGCTTCTTGCGCCGGCGCGGATTGTGTTTGCGAACTCTGCTGTGGAGGAGATTGTGCTTCTTGAGTCGCCGCATTTTGCACTTGCGCTTCTTGCCCTGTGGGGGTTTGTGCTTGTGCTTCTTGACCTGTAGCAGTTTGCACTTGTGCGTTTTGTCCCGTGGCGGCTTGCGTTTCTTGCCCTGTGGCAGTTTGCGCTTGTGCCTCTTGACCTGTAGCGGCTTGTGCTTGCGCTTCTTGCCCTGTGGGGGTTTGTGCTTGCGCTTCTTGACCTGTGGTGGTTTGTGTTTGCGCTTCTTGCCCTGTGGCAGCTTGTGCTTCTTGAGCCGTGGGGGTTTGCGCCTGTGCATTCTGTCCCGTAGTGGCTTGCCCTTCTTGCCCTGTGGCGGTTTGCACTTGCGCTTCTTGTCCCGTGGCGGCTTGCCCTGTGGGGGTTTGCGCTTGCGCATTTTGAGGGACGACAGATTGGGAAGTTCCCTCTTTAGGTGTGGAGCTCTCCTTGTTCGGCAATAAGAAGTTCAAGAATTTCTCAAATTCATCAGCAAGAGCTTGTTTGACAGACTGCCCCGGAATGTGCGATATAAGAGAGCCGAAATGTTCAAGCAACATCTTTTGATTGGTATTATATCTTGACATATTATGAACTATAAGGGGAATGAGTACCTGCGTGCGTTCGTTGCTTAACAGGCTTTCAGACACGTTTTTTAACAGGTAAAGCGTTTCTCCTTTAAGATTTTCAACATTTTTTTCTGCCCCTTTTTCTCCCCACTGATTACAAAGTTGTTGCAAATCTTCAGAAAGCCCTTTGTTAGGAGCAAAATAACCCGACAAAAATCTTAAGTTAGATGACAGTGCTTTTAATATATCATCGCGGCTTTGCGAAAAATTAATCGCCTTTAATATATTTCCGATTGCGTTTTCGAGGTCTTGCGCGCCGTAGCCCTTTGCCCCTGCCGCTATTTCTCTCAGCAAGTCGAAGAAGCCATTACCCGAAAACATTGTGTTGTCGCGCTCTTGCGCCATTATTTCTTGAACTAAATCTTGCGGCGAGATAAATAAAGACTTCATAAGCTCATTAAGCTCACCGTGCAATTCGGTATAACCGTTGATTTTAGCAACGGTGAGCAAATCGCTGTTCACAATTTGTTTAAGTGACTCAACGGCAAGTGTGGGATTTTTTGCTATTTTTACTGACATCTGCAAAAACTCTTTTTGCTCAGTCATCAAACTCGCTTGCCCTTGTGAGTGGCGGTCTGCTGTCTGCCCCACTGCTAATGGTTTTTGAATTTGTATTATGTCAAAGGGGCTACCGCCCTCTCCCTTTTGAGGAAGATTGCCTGAAGTATAGCCCTTTTGCCCACCCGCCGGGCTGGAAATTTGAGGAATACCCGCCATGCAATCACCCCGATTTTTTCATTGTTTTAGCAAATACAAAACATTCTGTTGTTGCGCCGTTTTCTGTGAAAAGTTTACTTGCTTCTTTTAGCGTTGCCCCTGTTGTTGAAATGTCGTCAATAATTAAAACTTTCTTATCGGTAATATCAACTTTATTTACAAGCGAAAATACGCCTTTTAGGTTTTGGGCTCTTTGCTCTACGCTTAGCTCTTTTTGAGAGGTTTCATAATCTTTGACGTTCAAAAGTTGCGCCAACGGTATTCCCGAAAGTCGCGATATGTCGCGCGCCAACATCCTTGAAAGACAATATCCTCTTGCCCTGACAGCTGATTTTCGGCTTGTAATAAAGGTTATAACATCCGGTTTAGACATTCCACCAACAATAATTTTGTCATACATAAACTTTGCCATCATTGCAACGGCGTAACCATTGGCAGAATATTTAGCATCTAAAACCAAATTTCTTATCGCGCCGTCATATTCATAACAAGCCTCTGCGCCCTCGAAAACATTTTCTTTGAGTTGAGCGGCGCACTGAACGCAAAAATACAGCTTATAATGAATCACCTCACCACAAACAGCACAGCGATTAGGGTAAACTATGCTGAGCAAAAAACGCTCTAAATTATAAATATCCATGTTCATATTAATGGTCTGAGTAGTGCCCTAAACACTTATAAATCTCTATATGCCCTGCAAAAACCTTAAAGACAACGCGATTTTTCTCATCGGTTTCTTTGCTCCAATAACCTGCATAATTCCCTTTTAACGGTTCAGGGTGTCCAATTCCACCCTCGCCGTTTCTGAGGGTGTCTAAAATAATTGAAATCGTTTTCTTGAACAGTTTTTTATCATTACCCACGATTATTTCTAAAAACTCAGCCCATCCTTCCGGAGTAAACCGCAATTCTCTCTTCATTTGTTCACATAATCCCTTTCAAACTCTTCAAAAGGCATAACTATAAACTTGCCCTGCTTTGAATGTTCTATGCTGGCTGACAACACACGTTCGTAATCATCTTGAACATCATCAGCATCGGGGACGAAAGGCAGTGCGGCGTTTTTTACCGTTGCGTGAGCAAACATGTTTACGGCAGAAGAAACGCTCAGCCCCATGTTTTTACAGACTCTCTCGAATTTTGGTTTAATATCGTCGTCAATAAGAATACTAATTTGTTTCGCCATTACTATCTTCACCCTTTCTCTAACTATTCGTCCTAAACAACACCACATCGCCGTCTTGCACGATATATTCTTTTCCTTCTAATCTTACCAATCCCTTTTCTTTCGCCGCTGTCATTGAACCGCTTGCGATTAACTCTTCGTATGCTATGACTTCGGCGCGGATAAACCCTTTTTCAAAATCTGAATGGATTTTCCCTGCGGCGGCGGGTGCCTTAGTGCCGCTTTTGATAGTCCACGCTCTTACCTCAGGCTTGCCTGCCGTCAGAAAAGAAATAAGCCCCAATTTCGCATAACCCTGCTTGATAATCCGCGAAAGCCCACTCTCCGAAAGATTAAGCTCACTCAAAAACAGTTGCTTGTCGTGGGCATCCATATCCGCAATTTCTTCTTCAATAGCGGCGCAAATCGGGAAAACACTGCTGTTCTCTTGTGTCGCCATGCTTGTTACCGCCGCTAATTCTTTATTGAGAGCCACGCCGCCGATAAAGTCTTTTTCGTTTAAGTTAGCCGCATAAATTACCGGCTTATTCGACAACAGCGGAACTTCAGCGAGAAAGTCCTTCTCAACTTCATCAAAGCCAAAAGAACGCGCACTCTTTCCGTTTTCAAGGTGGTTTAGCAATCTTTCAATGAAATCAAGCTCTTTTTGATAAGATTTATCGCCTTTAAGTGCCTTTTTGAGTTTATCGACACGGCGCGCGAGTATTTCAAGGTCGGATAAAATTAACTCTAAGTTAATTGTTTCAATGTCTCTCAACGCGTTAACATCGCCGTCAACGTGAATAACGTTGGGGTCTTGAAAACAGCGCACAACATGAATAATTGCATCAACCTCGCGAATATTTGACAAAAATTTATTACCGAGACCCTCGCCTTTAGATGCCCCTTTCACCAACCCGGCTATATCAACAAACTCAAGTGTTGCCGCCGTGATTTTTTCGGGCGAGTAAAGAAGTGCTAATTTTTCCAACCGCTCATCGGGAACACTGACTATTCCCAAATTAGGCTCAATTGTACAAAACGGGTAGTTAGCCGATTGCGCCCCCGCATTAGTTAATGCGTTAAACAACGTACTCTTACCGACATTCGGCAATCCCACCATTCCAAGTTTCATATTTTTAGATATGCCCTTTCCACACAAATTCGCTGTTTTCCCATAATTTCTTCATCTTCACCGAGTCGCCGCGGCGGATATAGACTTTTTCTCCGTTAGACATGATAAAGTCGCGCTCAACCTCGACAACGTGCTGTAAATTCACAATATTTGAGCGGTGACAACGCACAAAACACGGTGAGTTAAGCATGATTTCTAATTCTTCCATGCTCATGAAAACGCTTAGCTTTTCGCCCCCGACTAAATAAATATGGCACTGCTTATCAATCACCCTGGCGAACAAAAGATTCTCGAACGGAATGTCGCGCCTTTTCTTGTTATGAATAACCGCTAAAAATTTATTTTGCACCGATTTCCTCCATAAAGTAGGTTGACTCCATATCGGCAACGCTGAGTGCAAAGGCTAAAGGGTAACGTTCGAGCGCGTTTCCTATTGTATTTTTGTCTTCAATTCCCGAAAAGCCCATATGCCACCTTATTGCCATTGACTCCTCACGGGTGAGTCTCATAAAACCGCTTAACATATAGACCGATTTTTCGCCATGCCCATACGGCAAAGAGTCCTCATATCTGTAATAGGGGACTTTTTCCCACACCCCTTGCTCATTTTTGACATTGCGGGTGTCTTTTTTATAGCTGTCAATCTTGCAAACATCGTGTAAGAGCGCGACTAAAGCAATTGTCTCGTCAGAATAAGACAGACGATAAAGCTCGCGGCAACGCTCTCTTTCAAGATAATTTTTAAGACAATGATAGACATTAATAGAATGTTGAGCCAAGCCACCCTCAAAACTGTTGTGGTAGCGGCTACTTGCGGGGGCTTGAAAGAAGTCGCTTCTCTCAAGATATGAAAGCAACTGAACATGCCCCTCACGCGTTATATTTTCTTGATAAATCTGTGTAAACTCTTTTTTAATTGTAAGCATAATCATTTTAATAATTTACTGTCAAGTCTGAAAAATAGACCTGCTCTTCGGTTCGTGCCGCCGAAAAGTTTCTGACGGACGTGATTTTTTGAACAAGCCAATCAATATTGAGTGACTGCTCTCTGCTTAACCGCGCCCCCTTCTCGACCCTTATAATTCCGGCATTGTCGCGGATTTCGCCCCTGAATACATCTGAGGTTTCGCTGAATATTAAATCGAAAAGTGTTTCGGTGATTTCCTGAGTTCCCGATTTAACTAAGTTTTGGTTCAACGCACTTAAGCCTGCGGCGTTTGAAGACAATCCGCCCATATTTCTTTCACCGTTAAAGTTTCTGTATAGAGCGCGGCTGACTCTCTGGTTCATATAAAGAGTCGCGTCCATGTGAAAGCCGACAAGATGTGTGTTGGGGGCAATGTCTTGTATCCGGTTAGAAAAGCCGATGTTTTTAACACCGAGAGACTCCGCATATCTTATGCCGTATTCTGTCGCTTGATAGAAAAAGATTACATCGTGGCCGCTTTGAACAAGGTCGTCAACAGCTCTTCTTGTGTCATCATAAGAATCGGATAAAGCCCAATTGAGCTGAACGTCAACCCGTGAGTTCGGAAGCTCAAGAACACCCTGCGCAAACGCGCTTACAATTCCTTGTGCGTTATAAAAGTTGTTGTCGGCGACAATTCCCACTTTGTTGGTGTCGGTGTTAAAGGCGGCAATAAGCCCACTTATGTTCGCCGGTTGATATAACAGCGGTTGGAACGATGAGAGGTTGCGCCCTGTGTTGTTGCCGCCGAAATTGACGTAGTTTGTTTGGTCAAACTCGTTTCGCGCCACAATATTGACGGCT
Source organism: Oscillospiraceae bacterium (assembly GCA_009777445.1). Lineage (GTDB taxonomy): Bacteria > Bacillota > Clostridia > Oscillospirales > Ruminococcaceae > Ruminiclostridium_E. Next base: position 7,840 of record WRLV01000032.1, read on the forward strand.
GTCGAAAAATGGTTTGATGCCGCCACAATCATGGTGCAACCTTCTCTTTTGAGCCGTTGAACTGCTTCTTCAAACTGTTGAACTAAAACATTTTCTATATAGCAAGTGCTCACTTGAAAGGTTCGCTCTATATCCTTTCTCGCTATTTCAAAGATGTTGTTCAGCGTGTTTCCGGTGACTGAGCCGCTGTAGATAAATCCGACTTTTACCGGAACGGGTTGGGTGGGGTCTCTCGTGGTCTCCATAGTCATAAGGTAGCCCGAATCATCTGAAACTATTCGAGACGATTCGCCAACCATTTCGGTGACATAGAGAATAGGCCCACCGTTTTGGTCGGTAAAGTTGGTTGTCTCACCGGCAAAGTTGGTATAAACAATCGGGACACCATTGGGGAGAGTCTGAATTTGAACAGCATTACCCTCGGCATCGGTATAAGGAATGTCGTTTCCGTCAGCATCTTTTTCAAAAACGACTGCTCCGTCCTCGCCGGTGGCAATCGGCGAACCGCCATCACCTTCACACGCCGTCAGAAAAAACGCCGCCGACAATACAAAAACCAAAAATATATTTCTCACAAGCCTTCTCCTTAACATAATAACAATAATATGCTCTATCATATATATATCGGCAGAAAAAATTAAAAACTTAAGCTAACACAAGCGGAAAAAATTGCCGTGCCTTATTTTTTTAAGTTTTTTAAGAATTTCTCTAAAACGTTTTCAAGATTAGGGCTTCCTATTTCGCTGAGATTGTATTCAACGCGAGTATTAGGCTTGTTGATTTTTATAACGCGGTTTAAGTCAATAGGTGTCGCGATTATAACAGAATCACAGTCAACTTTGTCTATTGTCGCGCTTAAATCGCTCATTTGTTCTTCCCCATAGCCCATGGCGGGCAATAGTGTGCCGATATTGGGATAGGTGGCGAATGTTTCAGCTAATTTGCCTACCGCGAAAGGTTTGGGGTTAACAAGCTCTGCCGCGCCGAAACGCCGCGCCGCGACAACACCTGCCCCGATTTTCATTTCCCCGTGGGTGAGTGTCGGGCCGTCTTCAATCACCAATACACGTTTGCCGCGAATTATATCGGGGTTTTCGGCGTTTATAGAAGATGCCGCATCAATTACAACCGCTCGTGGATTGACTTTTTCGATGTTTTCACGCACGGTTTGAATATTTTCAAAATCAGCACTGTCGATTTTGTTTATAACCACAGCATCCGCTAAGCGTAACGCGACTTCGCCCGGATAATACGCCAACTCATGCCCCGGGCGGTGGGGGTCAACAACGGTTACCATAAGGTCGGGTTTGAAGAAGGGGAAATCGTTGTTCCCGCCATCCCACAAAATAACGTCACAACCCGATGGGTCATTTTCTGCCGCACGCAAAATCGCTTCATAGTCAACGCCCGAATAAATCACATTACCTCTTGTTATATGCGGTTCATATTCTTCCATCTCCTCAATAGTGCAACTGTGTTTTTTAAGGTCATCAATTTCAGCGAACCGCTGAACCTTTTGCGCTTCAAGGTCGCCGTAAGGCATGGGGTGACGAACGGCAATTACTTTTAAACCGTTTGCCATCAAAATTTCCGCTATGCGGCGTGTGGTTTGGCTTTTTCCGCAACCTGTTCTGACTGCACCAACGGCAATAACCGGCTTTGTGCTTTTAATCATGGTGTTTTTATGCCCCAACAGCGCGAAGTCTGCCCCTGCAGCATTCACCTGCGCGCTTATATTCATCACAACGTTATACGGGACATCGCTGTAAGAAAAAACGCACTCATCGGCATCAAGCTCTTTAATCAGCCGTTCAAGCTCTTTTTGGTCGTAAATGGGTATTCCGTTTGGGTATAATTTTCCGCTGAGCGAGGCGGGATATTTACGCCCGGCAATATCCGGTATTTGTGCCGCTGTAAAAGCCACTACCTCAAAATTCGTGTTGTCCCTATAATAAGTGTTGAAATTGTGGAAATCTCTTCCTGCCGCCCCTATAATAATCACTTTTCTGCTTGCCATAATATTATCCTCCTTTTATATAAATTATTTATTCCCGCTTTCTTTGGGAATGACATCGTGCGCCCCACCCTCAACTATACTGGTGGAAGAGACTAAGGTGATGTTAGCGTTCTTCTGTAATTCAGCAATCGTCAGACAACCGCAATTACACATAGTAGAGCGCACTTTTGACAGTGAACTGTTAACATTGTCTTTCAGTCGCCCGGCATAAGGGACATAGCTGTCAACCCCTTCTTCAAACGAAAGCCCCGAATCGCCGCCCATATCATAACGTTGCCAGTTTCTTGCGCGGTTTGAGCCTTCGCCCCAATATTCTTTGACATAATTGCCGTTTACCATAAATTTGTTCGATGGTGACTCGTCAAAGCGTGAGAAATATCTGCCCAACATTAAAAAATCAGCTCCCATAGCAAGTGCTAAGGTCATATGATAGTCGTGGACAATTCCCCCGTCAGAACAAATCGGAATGTACACTCCGGTCTGTTCAAAGTATTTATCGCGCTCAGCGGCAACTTCAATGACGGCGGTCGCTTGTCCTCTGCCTATTCCTTTTTGCTCTCTTGTAATGCAAATTGAGCCGCCGCCTATGCCGACTTTGATAAAATCAGCCCCAGCATCTGCCAAAAAGCGGAACCCGTTTTTGTCAACAACGTTACCGGCACCGATTTTTACGCTGTCGCCGTAGTTTTCGCGAATCCACTTAATAGTCAGCTCTTGCCACTGTGAATAGCCCTCTGAACTGTCAATGCACAAAACGTCCGCGCCTGCCTTCAAAAGGGCGGGAACCCTTTCTTTATAATCGCGTGTGTTAATGCCCGCGCCGACTAAGTATCGTTTGTCGCTGTCCATGAGTGACCTTACGTTTTCTTTATGTTGTTCGTAGTCTTTTCTGAATACGAAATATTTCAACGCGCCGTTATCGTCAACAATGGGAAGTGAGTTTAGCTTATGTTCCCAAATAATATCGTTCGCTTCTTTGAGTGAGGTGGTTGACGGCGCGGTAATCAGTGTTTCAATGGGTGTCATAAAATCTTTGACTTTTGTGTCAAGCCCCATTCGAGAAATGCGATAATCGCGCCCCGTGACGATTCCCAACAGCTTTGCACAGGGTGTCCCATCGGCTGTCACCGCCATAGTTGAATGCCCTGTTTTTTCTTTGAGGGCGACAACGTCACCAAGGCTCATCTCGGGGCTTAAGTTCGAGTCGCTGGTGACATAGCCCGACTTATAGCCTTTTACCCGTGACACCATATCTGATTGCGACTCAACGCTTTGTGAGGCGTAGATGAAAGAAAGCCCACCCTCTTTTGCCAACGCCACCGCCATTATATCGTCTGAAACCGACTGCATTATTGCCGATACTAAGGGAATGGCAAGGCTTATTGGGGTCTGTTCACCCTTTTTAAACTTAACCAAAGGCGTTTCAAGCGAAACGTTCGCGGGGACACTATCACAAGAGGAATACCCCGGGATAATTAGGTATTCCCCAAAAGTATGGGAAACCGATTCTAAAATAACTGCCATATTTTCATACACGCCCTTTCTTTATATACATGTTCTAAGTATACACTATTTTGTCATTTTGTGTCAAGCAAAAATAAAATTTATTTTGGTTGCTTTTTATAATTTTTTGTGCTATAATAAAATTACATGTTAAATAATAACAAATCACTAACAAAATAAGGAGTTCTTAAAATGACGGCTTTATGTGTCCCCGTTGTCATCGATGATTTGCAGACAGGAATAATCCTGAACTGCCGTATCTACTCAAGCCCGAGGAGCGATGACCTCTATTTTATCTGTGAAAACGCCACGATTACCAACGACATGAAAAGGCGGTTGAAAAGGATTGTCTATCCCGACGACAGGGTGTTCATTCCTCAAAAATATCTCGAAACATTAACCGCCGCACAATATCGCGGCCCTATTGCCATGCCCCCACCGCTCTTGAAAGAAACATGGTCGCCCCAAGAACAAGTCGAGAAAAAACAGCCGGGTGGTTTACCCGGAATGTCAATTCCGGCTACCGCGAAAAAAGCGACTAAAACTCTTGAAGAGACAGCACTTCAATATCGCACTTCTAAATATAAGGCATCAGCCATGCTTGACGAATTGGCGGCAAATAATTTTAAAGTCGATGAAAAGCAAACCGAAGACATAGCTCAAATGGTTCAACAACAACTTGAAGAGAGTGATGTCTCGTTTGTCATGCACAACATAAACAGCATGCGAAATGTTGACGAATATCTCTATACCCACAGCCTTAACGTCGCAATGCTTAACGGTTTAATGGCAAACTGGCTTAAATTCGATAAAGAAAAACGCGACGAGTTAGTCAAAGTCGGGCTTTTGCACGATATCGGCAAACTAAAAATTTCACCCGACATATTAAACAAACCCGGCAAACTGACACCGCAAGAGTTTGAAGAAATCAAAAAGCACCCGTTTTATTCATTTGAGATGTTGTTGAACTCCGGGCAGAAAAACGAGGCGATTTTAAAAGGAATTGTTCAACACCACGAAAAACTCAACGGGAGCGGTTATCCTTGTGGGCTTAACGTCAACCAAATTTCAGAATATTCTAAAATCACCGCCATTTCGGATATATATGATGCGATGGTGGCAAGAAGGGTTTATAAAGATGCCCACTCGCCCTTTGAAATATTAGACAGCTTTGCTAAAGGGGTATATTCAGAGCTTGACATGGGCTATGCAAAACTGTTTATAGACTGCATGATTCAAGAGCTTAAAGAAAAAAACGTGCTTTTATCAGACGGTTCTTCTGCAAAAGTCAAGTATATAACCAAAGATTTGCTTTTATATCCGATTGTGGCATCGGGCGACAGGGTAATCGAAACCTCGCCAGACATTCACATAGTTTCATTAATCAACGAAGAAGTCTCTCTCGATTCAATAATAAGCAATAAATGAGAATTTATGTGTGCGCAGTGCGTGATTTTGTCGATGAGACGATAAGAGAACCTGACTTGAAAAAGTTTAGAGGGCTTGTTACCGCCACAAGAAGAAAGCGGATAAGCAATTATATCAAACCGCAAGACAAGGCCCGTTGTTTGGTGAGCGGGCTTTTGTTAAGGCGGTTTTGCGGCGTTATTGATGACTCACAGCTTGAATATGGCGAAAAAGGGAAACCCTTTTTAAAAGCTCAAGACCCGGTTCAAGACCCAATTCAATTTAATCTTTCTCATTCGGGGGAATATGTTGTGCTACTCCTATCAACCGGCGGTGAAATCGGCATTGACATTGAGAAAGTAAAGCCATACTCAAAAGCCGTTGCCGAACGCTGTTTCACCCCGGCGGAGCTTGATTGGCTGAATCGCCAAAACACCGCATATTCATTCTACGAAATTTGGACGGCTAAAGAGAGCATAATGAAAGCCACCGGCTTAGGGTTTTCTCTACCCCCACGAGACTTTGAGGTGTTAGAGAACCCAATCCCGAAAATCGCCGAAAAAAATTGGCACTTAGAGCGAATACCCTTTGAAAACAAGAACTACATCATTTGTTGCGCAAGCGATGAACAATTTACGATTGACAGTTTGCAATTGACAACCGTCAGTCAATTACTTTAATTTCAGCATAATGTTCAACAGGAAAGTTTTCATTATAGCAAATGTCGTCAAAGATTGGGGGGAGTTTTTCTTTGAAGGCTAAGAGCAGAGGAATTGAAACCTGTTGCATTTGCGGATGGGCTTCTTTCGGGCAACGCAATTTGAAGAAGTGTCGCCATTCCCTAAGATTAAAGGTGACTGCTATTTCGGTTTTCAGCGAGTTTGGAAGAACTGCTCTTGCTTCTTGCGGTGTGCCGTTCGCGGTGAGGTTTATGTATCCTTCTTGTGCTGACAAGCAAGTTTTTTTCCATATTTCATATTTTTCGGGCTTGTCTAAATAAAAAAACGGCTCAATCACAGTGATTTCGTTTGAAAATTTGTCCGCCGAATAGTTGCAATATCTTGTTGACTCTTGGCTATAGCTTGCGATTCTGTGTCTCACCATTTCATGCGTAACACCCCTGTCGGCAACAAACCAAACGGTGATTTTCTCGTGTTCAATCACCGACTCGTGCCCTTTTTTAAGAATGTTTCGCAAGAAATCGACAGACGGCTCGCTGCCCATTCGCCCCTCTGATTTATAGCACAAGCGTGCTGCTCTCTCAATGGTTAACAGTTTTTTCGTTGAAACTTCATCGCGATTATAATACACATAGGGCTGTATGATTTTCATATAAAGACCTCCTCTTTTCACTACTGAAAGTATAGCAGACATTAATTAAAATGTCAATCTAAAAATTAATTTTAATTTTTTGTGGAAATTTTCGGGAATTTATGTTATACTATTATGAGAGTTCTAAAGAAAGGCCTATCTAAAAATATGAATAATATAATTAACCGTAAACAGATTGCAGATGGTATACATTTTAGTTTTATCAGCGACTCGCGCTATAAGGTTAACCGAATATCGGTTAATTTCTTCTCACAGCTTTCACCCGATGCCGGTGTGAACGCGCTTATTCCGCGGTTGCTTTCGTCTTCAAATCGAAGTTATCCCGAGAGAAAAGCTTTAAATGAGAAGAAGGCCTCGCTTTATTCTGCCAAAGTTGATTTTAACATAGGCAACATAGGCGATACACAACAGCTTGAACTTTTTGCGGTCTCAATCGACAATAAATACGCTTTGTCTGATGATGAGGATGTCACAGGTGAAGTTGTGGCTTTGTTGTCTGAGTGTATTTTCCACCCGGTTTTGAAGGACGGGCTGTTTCGGGCTGAACAGTTAGAAGAAGAAAAAAAGGCGTTGATTGAAACCATTGAGGCAGAGTTCAACGACAAAAGGGACTATGCGCGCAAGAGAATGTATGAAACTTTTTATGAGGGCGAACCCGCCGCGCTCAACTGTTTGGGAACTGTTGAGGCGGTAAAATCGGCGACGGCTAAGGCTGTTACCGATGCTTATTATGGGTTAATTGAGTCCGCTCCTATAGAAATTTTCGCGATTGGCTGTAACGACTTTAAAGAAATAAGCAAAAGGCTCAAAAAAGTGTTTGGCGCGCTCAAAAGAAGCGACATCAAACAAGTTCAAAGCCTGCCGGGGGTAATCAAAGACATTCCAACAGAAAAAATCGAGTGCTTTCCGGTTGAGCAAAACAAGATGGTGTTGGGGTATAAAACAAAGTCATCAAATTATTGCGCATGTTTAGTTATGGCTATGATTTTGGGTGGAACGCCTTCATCTAAGCTCTTCACAGTGGTCAGAGAAAAAATGTCGCTTTGTTATTATTGCTGGGCAGCTTACGGAAGGGACAAATGTTCTATGGTCATTGATTGCGGAGTCGATGGCGAAAACACACAAAAAGCTAAAGAAGCAATTTCAGCGCAACTAACGGCAATAGCGCAGGGCGAGTTCAGCGAAGAGGACATTATGAATGCAAAAATGTCAATCGCAAACACCTATAAATCATATAACGATTCCCCTGCCTCAATAGCCGGCTGGTATCTTGCCGGAATATATCGAAACGACATAAAAACGCCCGAAAATGCCCTGTGCGACTTTGAAAAGGTCACTAAAGAAGAAATAATGAAGCAGGCCGAACTAATGACGGCGGACACTGTTTATATCATAGAAAGGCATGTTTAAAAATGGGAAGAGAAATTATTAAAAGTTCACGGGTGAATGAGGAATATATACGAATAAAACATAAGAGCGGATTGTCTGTGTGCCTGTACCCTATGAAGGGCTTTAACTCGTCTTACGCGCTGTTCGGGGCTAAATACGGCTCGGTAGATACTACCTTCAAGACCGGCGACGACAGCGATTATGTCACTGTCCCTGCAGGAATTGCGCACTATCTTGAACACAAACTTTTTGAAAACGAAGGGGCACCTGCTTTTGACTTGTTCTCGAAAACGGGGGCGAATGCAAACGCTTTTACAAGCTTTGACAAGACAGCCTATTTGTTTTCTTGTTCACAAAAATTTGATGAAAACCTCGAAATATTACTAAAATTTGTTCAAGACCCTTATTTCACCGACGAAAACGTCGAGAAAGAAAGGGGAATAATAGAGCAGGAAATAAAAATGTATAACGATTCGCCCGATTGGCAAGTTCTGTTTAACGGGCTTAGCGCGCTTTATCATAACAATCCCGTTAAAATTGACATCGCCGGGACTATACAGAGCATAGCCCAAATAAACAAAGAGTTGCTCTATAAATGCTACAACACATTCTATAACCTCAACAATATGACACTGTGTATTGCCGGTAACATAGATGTTGACAAGACTTTGGAAATATGCGATAAAACCCTTAAATTCTCTGAGGACAAGGGGCTTTTGAGTAGCCATGTTCATGAGCCATACGAAATACGCGAAAAAGAAATTTCGGTTAAAATGTCATGTTCTATTCCGCTGTTCACGATAATGTTCAAACTCTTTGTCAAAGAGAGCGAGAGCCTTGAAAACAACATCTTTTACAGCATATTGTTTGAAATAATTTTCGGCGTTTCGGGCGATTTTTACAACACTCACTATAAATCGGGGTTAATCAACGACGCGTTCAGTGCAGGGGTGTTTAACGGCAGAGGATTTTTCGCCGGTGTTGTTCAAGGCGAATCAAGCACTCCCGAAGCGGTATACGAAAAAGTTAAAGAGACATTGTGTCGGGCTAAAGAAAAAGGCATATCAGAGCAAAGTTTTCTGAATATAAAAAAGAAAGTATACGGCAAACAACTGATGATGTTCGGCTCAGTCGAGGCGGTAGCCACAGCAATGCTCGAAGCGCAATTCTCAGAGCGAATTCTTTACGACACAATAGAAATAACAGCAAGAACAACGCTAAACGACATTAACAACGCACTAAGCAAACTTGATATAGAAAATTCAGTTATATCAATGGTGAAGCCAGTTGACAGTTGACAATTGACAGTTGAGAGTTGAGAGTGGAGAGTTGAGAGTTGAGAGTGGAGGGGAATATGGAATTTTTAGTGACTATAACATGGCACGATGATGAGAGGGTATGGATAGCACAATCCTCGAACGACAAGTATGCAATGACTACTGACCACAATTCGTTCGATGCCTTATTAGAGCGCGTAAAAGTAATTTTAGAGGATATCGCTCAAGTAGAGCTTGGCTATAAAGGGGCAATAAAATTGATGTTTAACGTAGAACAACGTATAGTTAACATGAACACAACGGTGATTGCATAATGGCTGATTATACAAGACAAGTTTTAAAGATTTTAAAGGACGAAGGATGTCACTTCTTAAGGCGCGCAAAGGGTTCTCATGATATGTGGTATAGTCCGATTACGAACAGACCGTTTGCAATTGTGCTTTCTATTGAGAACAGGCATACCGCAAACAAAATCCTGAAAGATGCCGGTGTTTGCAAGAAAGTGTAGGGAGGATAAATAGCATGGACACAATAAGTTTTCCCAATCTTTTTGGGGGTGAGGTTAATGTTGACCGGGTGGCGTTTTCTATTTTCGGGTTAAACATATATTGGTATGGGCTTCTTATAACAACCGGAATGGTTTGCGCCTTTCTTTATGTGTTGCGCCGTGTTAAAAGCTTTGGGCTTGAATCAAATAAATTCTTTGACGTGGTTTTTGTGGGCGGTATCGCCGGCATTATAGGGGCGCGGTTGTTCTACGTTTTATTTTCAGATAAACACTTTACGTTAAGAGAAGCTGTTTTCGGAATACGTGACGGCGGGCTTGCTATTTACGGCGGAATTATTTTCAGCTTAGCGGCAGGGGTCATTTGCGCTAAAATTTTCAAGATTCGCGTGTTGCCCGTGCTTGACCTTGCAGGGCTTGGCTTTTTAATCGGGCAGTCGATTGGGCGTTGGGGCAATTTTTTTAATCAAGAGGCTTTCGGCGCAGTGACATCACCTAACTATATTTTTGGAATGACAGGGAACATAATCAGCCAAAACTCAATAGTAAAAGAAGCTCAAGCCGCTTTAGCCCCGGGAGAGACGGCTTTGGTTCACCCTTGTTTTCTCTATGAATCGCTGTGGTGCGCGTTGGGATTTTTGCTGTTACACTTTTACTCTAAAAAGAGAACGTTTGACGGCGAAATTTTTCTTCTCTATGTCGCCTGGTATGGCTTAGGTCGCTCTTTCATAGAGACACTGAGAATAGACAGCCTTTATGCAGGGCAACTCAAAATTTCACAGTTAATTGCCGTTATAACATCAGCTGCGGCAGTGGCGGTATTTATTTATTTTAAAAAAAATTCAAAAACCCCTTGACAAAACTTTGAAACCTGTGTATAATTATAAAAGTCAGCGGTTTATTCGCTGAGCAATACGCCCCTGTAGCTCAGTCGGTAGAGCAGAGGACTGAAAATCCTCGTGTCGTTGGTTCGATTCCGATCGGGGGCAGTTGACAATTGACAATTGACAGTTGACAATTGACGCTTGACAGTTATTTACGGCTGTCATTGCAGATTTAGCTCATCCGGTAGAGCGCCACCTTGCCAAGGTGGAGGTAGCGAGTTCGAGCCTCGTAATCTGCTTTCTATGAATATTGCCCGACACTTATTGGTGTCGGGCAGTGTAGCTATTATAATTTCAAATCCGTCGCCGCAAGGCGACTCCACAATTGTCAATTGTCAATTGTCAATTGTACATTGTCAATTGTCATTGGGGGTGTTATGCTATTTACGACTATTTAATTGTCGGTGCGGGGCTTTTTGGGGCGGTGTTTGCGCGTTTAGTCGCTGAACGCGGGAAAACTGCCCTTATAGTTGAACGCCGCCCTCATATCGGCGGTAATGTCTATACCGAGAATATAAGAGAAATCAACGTGCATAAATACGGGGCGCATATTTTCCACACTGACAATAAAACAGTGTGGGATTATATGAGTCGTTTTGCTGAGTTCAACCGATATACAAACAGCCCTGTTGCTAATTATAACGGTGAAATTTACAATCTGCCTTTTAATATGAATACGTTTTATAAAATGTGGGGGGTGACAACTCCTGCTGAAGCCAAGGCTGAAATTGAGCGCCAAAAACTCGAATATGGGGTTGACATTCCACAAAATTTAGAAGAGCAAGCAATCAGCCTTGTGGGACATGACATTTACCTAAAATTAATTAAAAATTATACTCAAAAGCAATGGGGAAGAGCTTGCCGCGACTTACCCGCGTTTATAATAAAGCGGTTGCCTGTGCGATTTTCATACGATAACAACTATTTCAACGACCGATATCAGGGAATTCCGATTGGCGGCTACACCGCTTTGGTTGAGAAAATCTTGCGCCACGACAACATTGAGCTTAAAATAGGCGTTGATTATCTTAAAGACAAAACTTCACTCAGTGCCTGCGCCCTTAAAATCGTATATACAGGCGCGATTGATGAATATTTCGGTTATTCTTTAGGGCCGCTTGAATACAGAAGCGTTCGCTTTGAAACCGAAATTTTAGACACCGACAACTATCAAGGCAACGCTGTGGTTAATTACACCGATGCCGCCACTCCTTACACAAGAATAATTGAACACAAACATTTTGAATTCGGCGAGCAGCCCGTGAGTGTTATTTCGCGCGAATATTCAGCCGAGTGGAAAATAGGAGAAGAGCCATATTATCCAATCAACAACGCCGAAAATCAATGTCTTTATGAAAAATATAAAGCACTTTCCGAAAACGAGAAAAACGTGATTTTTGGCGGCAGATTAGGGGAATATCGGTATTATGATATGGACAAAGTTGTAGAAAAGGCAATGCAAGTGGCAGAAATAGCGGAGGCAACGTGAAAAACATAAAAATCATGGTGGCAACACACAAGGCGTATCGTATGCCTAAAGATGAAATCTATCTGCCCGTTCATGTCGGCAGAGAAGGAAAAACAGGCATAGGCTTAGGCTTTTGCGGCGACAATTCGGGCGATAATATTTCGCTCAAAAACCCCTATTTTTGCGAGTTAACCGCGCTTTATTGGGGTTGGAAGAACCTCAACGCCGACTATATCGGCTTAGCGCATTATCGTCGTCATTTTAAAAATTCTAAGCATAAAAGCAGCAATAGATGGCTAAACATTTTAAGCGGCGAACAAGCGCGGACGATTTTTAAAGATTATGACATAATAGTCCCTAACAAGCGCAGGTATTTCATAGAAACGAACTATTCCCATTACGTTCATGCTCACGAAAGAGCGGGAATTGATTTGTTGGTTGACATAATAAAACGCGAATACCCCACATATGAGCGCGCATGCGAAAGCGTACTCAAAAGAACCCACGCACATATGTTCAACATGTTTATAATGAAAAAAGACAGCTTCGATGCTTATTGCAGTTGGCTGTTTGAGATTTTATTTAAGATTGAAAAGCGCGTTGACACATCAAGCTACAACGAATACGAACGCCGTGTCTTCGGCTTCTTGTCAGAGCTGATGTTAGATATTTGGCTTGTTGCCAACAAAAAAAGCTATTACGAGTGCCCCGTAATGTTCATGGAACGTCAAAACTGGCTTATAAAGGGCGGGGCATTTTTGAGGAGGAAGGTTTTTGGGAAATGAGAATAAAAATAGCACAGCGGCGGTCGTTGTCACCTATAACAGAAAAGAGTTGCTTTTAAAATGCCTTAACTGCCTTGCAAACCAAAAAGAAAACTTTTGTGATATAATAATTGTTGATAATTCAAGTAGCGACGGAACCGAAGAAGCGGTTGGAGCGTTGCCCAACGTTGTCGAAAACAGCAGAATTATTTATTTTAATACCGGTGCGAATTTAGGGGGTGCGGGCGGCTTTAATTACGGCATACGAAAAGGAGCCGAATTAGGGTATGAGTATCTTTGGATTATGGACGATGATTGTATGGCGCGAGAAAACACGTTAGCCGAGTTTTTTAATGTAGATAAAAAACTGAATGACGATTACGGTTTTTTATCAAGCGTTGTGCTTTGGAAAGATGATTCTATTTGTGCTATGAATCAACAAAAAACAACATTTTTTAAGAAATACACCGATTTTGACAGTGAGTTAACAGAGGTTATTTTTGCCACATTTGTGTCGCTGTTTCTTCCTGTTAGGGTTGTACTTGAGGTGGGGCTCCCAATAAAAGAGTTTTTTATTTGGACTGATGATTGGGAATACACAAGAAGAATATCGAAGAAATTTAGATGTTACGCCGTGGGGAAAAGCATGGTTACCCACGAATCTGCATCTAATACAGGGGTAAGCATAGCGAAAGATAACAATCGGTTAGAACGCTATAAATACCTTTACAGAAATGAAATTTATCTCTACAGAAGCGAAGGGATAAGGGGTTTTTTCTATGAAATGTTAAGATTAACTAAACATATTACAAGCGTTTTGCTGAAATCAAAAGGCAATAAATTTCTTAAATGCAAAATAATAATAGGTAGCACAATGAAAGGGTTTGGCTTTAAACCTAATATCGAGTATGTGCAACGCCCTGAGTCAAGAAAGGCTTAGATTTGAAAATGGATAAAATTAAAATTCTTAATGTTGCGATGTTCCCTTTTTTAAATGGCGGGGTAGAATCTTATTTAATGAATGTGTGTGAAAACATTAACAAAGAAAAATTTCAATTTGATATCTTGGCAGGAGGCATAATTGACTATAAAAACAAAGAAAAGATTAAGCGTTTCGGTTGCGAGTCAATAGCTCTTAATTGCAAAGACAGGGATTTTTTTGGGGCGTACAAAAAATTTAAAGATTATATAAAAAGCCACAGATATGACGTTGTGGTTTTTCATGGTTGTAGTTTGATGAATATAATAATTTCTTTTTTAGCCTGCATACCAAAAGATAAAAAAAATAAAATTATTCTTCATTCACACATGGCTAAAAAGGTAACAGGTTTCAAGAAAATATTGAGATTTTTTTTGAGAATTATCATGAAAAAGATGGTTGACTATTATTTTGCTTGTTCAAAAGCTGCTGCTGAAACATTCTTCACAAAAAAAGAACTCATAAAAACAATTGTTATAAAAAACGCGATTAGTTTGAATAAATTTTCATTTAATCAAAACTCAAGAAGAGAGATTAGAGAAAGTTTAAATATAACCGATGAATTTTTAATGGGTCATATCGGAAGATTTGCGCCACAAAAAAATCACGTTTTTTTGCTTGACGTTTTTCTTGAAGTGCATAAAAAAGACAAAAACGCAAAACTTCTGCTCATAGGGCAGGGTGATTTGTCAGACAGTATAAAAAATAAGGTCAAACTCTTAAATCTTGAAAATAACGTTATTTTTATAAAGTCTACAACTGAGCCGTGGAAGTATTATCAAGCAATGGATGTATTTGTACTGCCTTCGTTGTTTGAAGGATTGGGCATCGTTCTGATTGAATCTCAAGCCGCCGGATTACCGACAATTTGTTCCGATGTTGTGCCAAAAGAAACAAACGTAACCGAAAACATACAATATATAAGTTTAGAGCAATCGCCTAAGGTATGGGCAGATAAAATTCTTGAAGTAAAGCGCGATTGCGACAGAACAAAAGCAGTTCAAAATGTTAAAAATGCAGGGTATGAAATTGTTGATGCAGTGAGAGAGCTTGAGAATTTTTATAAGAGTATAGAGTTGTCTTATTAAGAAGTCTAACGTTAGAATTGACTTTTGAAGGTGGGTGTGGTATAATGGAAGATAGTCAATAGTGAGAGGAGTTGATAAGTGTGGAATGTGTTCGTCAAACCATAAGCGGCAATGCCCTTAGAGGGGTTATTAATATTCCACCTACCCTGTATAATAAGAGGGTTGAGGTGATTGTATTGCCCTTAGAAGACATTGCAGAAGAAAAACCTAACTCTAATAAACGTCAACTTGGATTTTGGGACGGACCACCGTTACCCGATAGCTTTTTTGAACCGTTGCCGGAAGAGGAGTTACAAGCATGGGGAATGTAGGTTATCTTTTGGATACGTGTGCTTTTTTGTGGTCGGTTCAGAGAGATGTGAAACTTGGAGGAAATGCTCGTGCGTTAATCGAAGACGTGAAAACGCCTTTGTTTCTTTCCGCTGTAAGTGCTTATGAGATAATGTACAAACATCGCATAGGCAAACTCCCCGAATACGAAGATATAGCAAACGATTATTTTAGTTTTGTACAGAGACTTAATGTTGCTGAATTGCCAATAAATACCCGACACACCCATCTCGCAGGAAAGGCTAATTGGGAACATAGAGACCCATTCGACAGATTATTAGCGGCGCAGGCAAGCATCGAAAATTTAACCCTTATCACAAATGACCCTGCGTTTGAGACAATTCGGTGTATTAAGACATTGTGGTGAAAATTCAGAACCGTCAAAAGAATTATAAACAGCCTGCGAGTGATTGCGCCGGGGCTTTTGTTTTCCGTTGAATTTGTTGAGAGGAGATGTGAAGAAAATGACGACCAATCTTAGCGAATTTTTTATCAGAATAGAAAACAGGGGCATAGAAAAGGGTAGACAAGAGGGCAGACAAGAGGGCATACAAGAGGGTATGCAAAAGAGCCTTTCAGAAATAGCGCGCAAACTCATTGAAATGGGCTATCCGTTAGAGCAGGTAACCAAAGAAACAGGATTGT
>WRLV01000033.1 GCA_009777445.1 Oscillospiraceae bacterium
TTACTGATTGTATTTAAAATTTCGGTAGCCATAGCGATTTCCTCCTTTACCCTCATGGTTTCGCCAATTTTAGCTTTAAACTGCGGATTATCCGCGTGAGCAAAGAACATTGTCCAGATTTCGAGCGCGCTCATTTCGCTTGTCGGCTTAGCCAAAACGTCACCGAGTTTCGGAACTTAATTTTTTAAAGATTTCATATTCATTTTGAAGGCTGTCACCTTGCATTTTTGTAGATTGCATTTCAATTTCGGTGGGTCAGCAGGGCTTTGAACACCGTGTCATCGGTCGGCGGCAGTATGTCAGGGACGATTATTTCTGTTGTTTCGGGGTTTGGGGTTTCAATTTTTTGCAAAATGTTCACCGCCTTTTGAGTTTATTTGTTTTTATTATAGCACATTTTAAAGGGGGTGTCAAATTGTTTGTCAAAATCGGGACGGGCAAGCCCGTCCCCTACAATCCGTCGCCGCAAGGCGACACCACAACTGTCAACTCTCAACTGTCAATTGTCAACTGTCCGTCACATTTTCTCCGGCGCATCAACCTTTAAGAGTCCCAGTACGTTTTTAATCGTAAGCCGCGTGGATAGACAAAGGGCTAATCTTGATTGTATTGTCTTTTCGGCCTCTCCTTTTATGCGGCAACTGTCGTAGAAACGGTGGTACAATCCTGCCAAATCTACTACATAACGTGTCAGGCGCGATGGGTTAAATTCGTCTGCTGCTAAGGCAACCTCTGTCGGAAACATAGCGATTTTTCTTATAAGCCCAAACTCGGCGGGTTCGCTGAAGACAATCCCACCACCGGAATAGAACTCTCCCTCTTCTTCTAACTTTCTAATCACGCCACAAATGCGCGCGTGTGCGTATTGAACGTAATAAACGGGATTTTTAGAACTCTCTTCTATTGCCAAATCTAAGTCGAAATCAAGGTGCGTGTTGGCATCGCGCAAATTGAAAACAAACCGTGCCGCATCAATCGGGACCTCGTCTAACAGCGTTCTTAAAGTAATCGCCTTTCCCGAACGCTTCGAGAGTTTTACCGTTTCGCCGCCGCGGACTAATCTTACCATTTGGCAAATTATGATGTTCAGCCTTTTATAATCGACATTTAAGGCTTTCAGTGCCGTCTCCATTCGCGCCTTGTAACCGTGGTGGTCAGCCCCCATAATGTCAATTGCCAAATCAAAGCCGCGTGTTACTAATTTGTTGTAATGGTATGCTATATCCGCGACAATGTATGTCGGGACTCCATTCGCCCTAATCAGCACAATATCCTTGTCTAACCCCAAGTCGGTTGCCCTAAACCAAACTGCCCCCTCTTTTTCATAAGTATAGCCGTTTTGCCCTAACTTGTCTACAATTTCAACCGCCGCGCTTTTAGCTGTGTCGGTTGTTTCATAGAGCGAACTTTCGCGAAACCAGGTGTCATATTTAATCCTGTATCTTAACAGGTCTGTTTCTAAGGTTTTAATGTTGATTGGCAGAGCATAATCAACTAACATGCGGCGACGTTCATCTTGCGGCAGAGCAAGCGGTTCATCGCCATAAAGCTCCCTGAAACCACGTGCGTGCTGAATAATGTCGTCACCATGATAACTATCATCAGGCATCTCCACCGGCGAGCCGTCGCTTTCTGCTAATTGCTGATAACGATAGTCTAAGCTTAACCCCAATTTGTCTATTTGATTGCCGGTGTCATTAAGATAAAACTCACGCTCAACATAACAGCCGGCGAACTCTAACACCCCGGCAAGGCAGTCACCAATTGCTCCACCCCTTGCGTTTCCGATGTGCATGGGGCCGGTGGGATTGGCTGAGACGAATTCAATCAGCACGCGTTTGCCGTTGCCGCTGTTTACCCTGCCGTAGTTTTCTTTTTGCTCAAGAACGGTTTTCACCGTTTCTACATACCATTTTTCGTTTAAAAAAAAGTTCAAGAATCCGGGCCCCGCGATTTCACAACGCGCGAAGCTACTCTCGTTTAAGTCTGCTTCATTGTGAAGCAATGTTGCCAAGTCGCGCGGTTTCATTCGCAGGGTTTTTGCGCAGGTCAGCGCGGCGTTACACGAGAAGTCACCGTGTGAGCTTTCCGCGGGGATTTCAACGTTAAACGCCGGCAAAGTCGTGGCTTCAATTTCGCCACGCGCCGTTAACGCGCCGAGTGCGCGCATTATAATGTCTTTAATTTCGTGCTTAGTTTTTTCTATCATGAGCGAGACAATCCCCCCGAAACTTCTTTTATATTTATGAACATCTCATTTTCAGACATAAAGCTTGAATTTATATCAACAGTATATTTCAAATAGAGTTTTCCGCCGTTGTCGTTGAAGTCTGCCCTTATCGTGTCGGCGGCTATGCCCACCATAAAGTCGCCGTAAGGCGTGTCATAGTGACAGTGATGTTTTCGCCCTTTTTCTATGACTAAGTTCGCCAACGCACCGCCGCGCCGATTTAAAGTAACCATTTTATCGCCGTCAATATCAAGGGTCACATTGCTACCCGCAAAGCCGTTGTCGGCGGTTTCTTTATAGGTTATTCTATACCTCTCGTTTTTGCGGTCGGCAATATAGTCACCAAATGTAAATAATTCGGTAACGTCTTTTTCTCTATATGAAAACTGAGTGCTTGTTATATCAATCGCCACTTTCTTATCATCCATATTTTAGTCCCTCTCTCTTTCTAATTCTATACTAACATACCGTCGCGATAGCGACTCCATAACTGTCAATTGTCAACTGTCAATTGACTTAAAATATCCCCACCTTCTGGGGCTGTTAATTTCACGAAAACGCTGTTTTCGGAAAGCCCGGGCAGGTGTTCGACACCGGTGCAATAAAGCGAGTCGGCTGAGAGTTTAAACTTCACTAAAGCATATGTTTTACACCCTAACGCTTTAAATGCGCGTTTGGCTGTGTCTTTTACTTCGTTTTCAAGAGTCGGCTCTAATTTTGCCATTATAAATTCAGCCGTGTTTTGTATATATTTTTCACCAAGTGCCAAACCGGGGACAATCTCACCAATTTCGGAAGCACTAAGGCTGTATTCATTTCCGCAAACTGCGCACAAAAGCTCTCTCCCCTCAACCGATTGTTCAATCACAACCCTGTTATCGTGAGAGAAGGCGAGTTTTATTGCCGCTGAGAGTTCTGCCATATTGTTGGCAATGTTTGCCCCAATTGACGAACTGCAACTTGCCGCCT
The DNA here is from genome assembly GCA_009777445.1 of Oscillospiraceae bacterium. Lineage (GTDB taxonomy): Bacteria > Bacillota > Clostridia > Oscillospirales > Ruminococcaceae > Ruminiclostridium_E. The sequence continues at coordinate 3,200 of WRLV01000033.1, forward strand.
TAACAAAGACACCGCCTTGCTCAAAACTTAACTTAAGAGGAAGTCGCTCTACCATTTCATCCGCTGAAAGCGAAAAGTCGCGTTCAAGGCATTGATAGTTAATGGTTTTGATTCCCGCTGTGTTAAGTAAAAGATGGCTCATAATTTTGTCGTTGCAGGCATTGGCAGCGGTATAATTCGAGCCTATAAGCTTAACGCCCGACAGCCAACAAAGCGACTGAATCCTTCCGCACTCGCCGTATTTGCCGTGCAATACCGGAAAAACAGCGTCTATTCGTGCAAAAGAAAGGCTTTGATGAACACCGCCTTCACATTCCCCCGGCAAAATCTTGACAACTCCGCCGTGGTGAGGGTCGGGGCTTAGTATAGCTGAACAGCAGTCTGAATTTTCTTCCCAGGTGCCGTTTTGAATTTCAATCGGGTCACCGGGAAAATAAAGCCATCTCCCCGATTTAGTGATTCCGATTGGCATAATATCAAACTTCGCCGTGTTCGCTTTGCTTATTATGTTATAAGCCGAGCGACAAGACACAGGATAGTCTTTAGACGCGCCGCCAAACAAAACAGCAACCCTGAATTTAGCCATAAATACCCCCGATGGCAATTGACAATTGACAATGAACAATTGACAATTTAATAAATTATTAAGCTCTACTCTATTTTAGCACATTAATTGTCAATTGTCAATTGTACATTGTCAATTGTTCGTCAGTATCCCCACCACCGCCCCTGCGGCGATTATTAATAGTGGGTGTGCTTTTTTTACTTTAAAGCGTTTTATTCCCTCTTTTTCGCTGAAGAAACAGGCAATGGTGAATATGATGTAGACCACCAATGCGCGAACGCTCAACCCATCGCTGTAAACGCTAAGCAACAACAAAGTCAAAACCGCCCCCGCAACCAATCCCGCGCTTGCAGGGCGGATTCCGTAAAGAATATTGTTCACAGTCGCGCTTTCTTTAAACTTATTTAAAAAGTGTGAGACGATAATGACTATAATTACCGACGGCAATATAAGCGAAAGCGTAGAAACAACGCCCCCTAACACGCCTGCCGCTTTAAACCCGGCATAAGTTACCGCATTAATCCCGATTGGGCCGGGGGCAGACTCGGCAACAGCGATTATATCCATAAGCTCGGCAACAGTAAACCAATCATATTTGTCCGCAAGAACACGCAAAAAAGGAATTGTCGTCAAACCACCGCCGACCGAAAAAAGCCCGACTTTTAAAAATTCAAGAAATATAGTAAAATAAATCATAATAATATTCTAACACAATAACTGTCAACTGTCAACTGTCAACTCTCAATTGTCAACTGTTCGTCGCACATCTCAGCGGCTTGCTCAAACTCGCTATGCAAAAGGGCTTCGTAAATGCTCTCTAATGCTTTCTTAATAGGGTGTTCCCATTTTTTGAGTCTTAGTTCTGAAAGCGCGGTTTCGGCTGTTTTGTTGTCATATTTTTCACACGCTTCTTTTATAATGCTGAGTTTCTCGCGCAACAACTCGTTATTATTAGTGTCGCTTGAATCGGCGGTTGGTTGTGGTTCATCAGCACTCTCTAATTTATTGGTGAGCTTTTTGAGAGAGCCTAAAAATTCAGATGTTTTTGAAGCAATAACGTCAAAGCCTTCGTTTCTTCCTGCTTCTTCAAGGCAACGTGCTATATCAGACAATTCGTTTTCTCCGATGTTTAAAAGCGCGTTCTTCATTGAATGAACTGCGATAACATATGAGTGTAAATCGCTTTTTGAAAAGCTTGCGGTAACGGTAAAGCCATTACTCTTATTGCTGATTTGGTCGAGAGTTCTTATTGCCTTTTCGGCATCTCTCACGAAAGCTTTTGATAGCAAAGACGAATATGCTTCTACGCTCACTGTTTCATCATCGTATTGTTGGTTTCGCGCCGCTTCAACCACTTGCGGCGGATATTTGTCTCTGATTAACTTGTTGAGAACAGTGTTCAACTGACGTATATCAATTGGTTTTGAGATAAAGTCGTCAAACCCGTTTCTCATGAACATTTCGGCTTGCCCTGCAACGGCATTGGCGGTTAATGCCACAATTGAGTTTTTAAAGCCCATTTTGCGAATGTGTCTTACTGCTTCAACGCCATCCATTTTAGGCATCATGTGGTCCATGAATATTATGTCGTATTCGCGATTCTTTTCAACTTTTTCAATCGCTTCAAATCCGCTTGAGGCGGTGTCGATTTTCAGCCTGTAAGGTGCTAACAATCCTTGTGCAACATAAACGTTCGTGTCAACGTCATCAACGATTAACACCTTGCCGTAAGGCATCGGCTCACGCGCAACAGTTATTCTTTTAATGCGTGAAGATTTTGACGAGCGGAAGTTTTTGAGGTTATCTGCCTCTTCCTCGCCCAAAATTTCTTCACTCACCCTTACCTGAGGAACGCGCACGGTGAAAATCGAACCTGCGCCAAGGTTACTCTCCACGTGAATTTCGCCACTCATGATGTTCAAAACTTGTTGCGTGATACTCATGCCTAAGCCGGTGCCTTCTGTGGTGCGGCTCGGATTAAATCGGCTGTATGCCTCAAACAAAGAGTCAAGTTGTTGGGGAGTCATTCCGATTCCTGTGTCTGAAACCTTAAAGACAAGCACAACAACAGACACGTCTTTGCCCTGTTCAGACGATACGCTTAACACGACCTTGCCTTTTTCGGTATACTTAAAGGCATTTGACAGCAGATTATTCATAATCTGTTTTATGCGAAGCTCATCGCCGTATAATTCTAAGGGAATAGTCGGCTCAATTTCAATTTCAAACTCAATTTGCTTGCTTCCCAAACGAATGATGTTAAGATTAACCGTGTCGTTAATAAGGTTTAGAATGTCATATTTTACGGGTGACACGGTTAGTTTGCCCGATTCTATTCGCGACAAGTCTAACACGTCATTAATAATATTGAGTAATGTGTAGCCCGAGTTATACACCCTATACCAAGCTTCTTCCGTTTGAGGGGAAATACCTTCCCTTTGCAATTGTATTTCGGTAATGCCTAAAATCGCATTCATAGGTGTGCGCATTTCATGGCTCATAAGTGCGATAAACTCACTCTTTGCGTTGTTCGCTTTAATGGCAATTTCGCTCTTTCTCATCTCGTCTAACATTTTTCGGAACTCGCGCAAGTCTCTGGTATAACCGATTACCACATACTCATCTTTTTGTTTGGTTCTAACCAAAGTGATTTCGGTGGGAATGGGTTCCCCGTTGGCTTTTTGGTGGCTCCATTCAAAGCGCAGATAGCCTTCTTCAAACGCCTGCTTAACGTACTCAGCGGCTAATTCGGAAGAACGTCGCCCACACGGCTGAAACTCAGGCGACAATTCGCCAAATCTTTCTAAATATTCGTCCTTGCTCGCCACTTCAAACAGCCTTGCCGCTTCAAGATTACAGTCGATTAGGCGTGGGTTGTTGATGTCGTACCAATAGTTTGTGCAAAACGGAGCAAAATCAACCATCGTTCTTGTTCTCTCGTCAGCTTCGCCGAGCTTTTGACGCATTAACTCTGCCTGTTCGTCGGCTTTGCCCTTGCTTAAGGCAACTCTCATAATTACCACGCTGAGTATTAAAGCCATAGCCGCGCCCAATAAAATCAGAAACCATCTCATCTCAACAAGCTCTTTATAATAAGCCTCTTCTGTAGTAACCACGCCCAAAAACCAGCCGTTGTCAATCCCTTTAAAATAAGCAATAGAGGGAATCCCGTCATAAGCAACAATCGGAAGCCCCCGAACATCGCCGGCTCTGATAAGCTCAGCGGTAACGTCAGAGACAGACTCGCTCAATTCTAAAATGGAACGTCCTACAAAGTCGGGGTTTTCGTGCGCTAAAACGGTAAAGTCACTGTCAATAATCATTCCCCTTGAACCCTCAATAATATAAGTATACAGCACATCGTGTATAATAGAGTCGATGATTAAATCAACGCAAACGACAGCAAGCCGCTCACCGCTGCCGTCATAGATGTTGTCGGTAAAAGTGACGTTCAGCCTTCCGGTATGCGAATCGATGTACGCATCAGTCATTCCCACATCATGAGGATTATCTTGAGCAGTGCGGTGCCACGGGCGTTCTTGCGGAATATAATCATCACCGGGCGGTTCAATATCCCCGGTGATAAAATCGTTGTTATAAGCTTCGACAAGAGTATAAAAACGCATGTAGTTTTTTTCTGATGTTTCTCTCGTCATAGTGTCCACGCTTAAAAGGTATTCTCTTATTTCATCGGAATCGTGCCCTGCCGCAATCATATGCTCTAAGTGTTCTGACACGAAAAACAGAGCAGTCTTTGCTTCTTTGAAATCGTTTAAAATGCTCTGATGTGTTGCGTTAAGCGTGTATTCGGCATTTTTAGCTAACTTTCTCTGCACTATGTCCGCTGAAAAGGAATAGCTCGAATAAATCATAATCGCAAACACAAACAGCACAAAAAACACCTGAGCAAATGTTCTTGATTTCCATAATAGGTGTAAAGTCTTCATGTTATGCTCCTTATTTCCAAACGTCTTTGAACTTTTCATGCACTTGTTCAAAGACAGCCACTATTTTGGGGTCAAACTGGGTTCCTGCCGCTAAAATAATAATCTTAACCGCATCCTCGTGGGTGAACGGGTCTTTATAAGGTCGTCTTGAAACAAGCGCATCATAAACATCAACTATTGCCATTATTCGCCCTTGAAGGGGAATGTCATCGCCTTTAAGCCCGGAAGGATATCCCGTCCCGTCCCAACGTTCGTGGTGAGAGACAGCGAATATATTGGCGTGTTGAAGAAAGTCCTCTTCTCCCGACAATTTCGACATCTTTTCGACTATGGCAACACCCTCATTGCAATGCGTTTTGATTAAATCAAACTCGGCGGTTGAGAGTTTATCCGGTTTATTTAAAATTGTATCTGAAATTGCGATTTTCCCTATGTCGTGCATTCTTGATGATGAAATAACTGTGTCAAGACTCCAACTATTTATTTCATCAGCATAAACGCCGCGCTCTAACATTTCTTTGAGCATGATTTCTATATATGTGGCAGTGTTCTCAATATGTACGCCGGTGGTGGTGTCGCGGCTTTCAACCACGTCTGCCAACACTGAAATAATGCCGTTTTTAAGTTTGTTGAGCTGTTCAGTCCGTTCGCGAATAAGCTCGTCGATGTTCAAATGCGCCTTTATGCGGTTTTGCATTACGAGTGATGAAAACGGCTTGGTGATAAAATCAACCGCCCCCAACTCAAACCCCAACACTTCACTGGTGACATCGCTTCTACCCGTTAAAAAAATCACCGGAATGTCTTTATAGGATTCATTGGCTTTAAGTCTCTTAAGGGCATCAAAACCGTCCTCATCAGGCATTTCAATGTCCAACATAATCAAATCGGGCTTTAATTTTTCAAGCAAAAAGAACATTTTAGCGGCAGAAGGCATCGTAAAAACGTGATAACCGCCTTCTAAAACCTCTTTAACCCGCTCGAGGTTCGTGTCGTTATCATCCACCACAAAGATTGTCTTAGCCATATTCAGACATACCCCTTTCAAAAACACAGTCTCAAAATTTCCTCAAAGTTTTCTCTGCCTAAGTTCTATTTTAATACATTTTACCAAAAAAGTCAATAGTTAACAAAAATTTTTTGTTATAAATAGTAAATTTTTAAATTTTTTAAAAAATTTTCAAAAAAGGGTTGACAAATGTTATTAATGGGTGTATAATGTTTGTAGGGTTAGGATTGCGAGTCAGTCTTTTTGTGAGAGGATTGATTCGAGTCGATTTTGGGGAAAATCGACTATAGTGGTTTTTTGTTTTTCATGGGGGATAGACCGCTTCCGATAAGGAGGCGGTCTGTTCTTTAACAAATTTTTTCTTGCTTTTACCTATTAATGGAGTATAACAAAGGGGGTTTTTGTAATGGTAAAAACTCCAAACGCCGCGACAGAGGCGGCAATGAGAGAGTGCGATGAAATGCTCGCTAATGGGAACTACACCACGTATAACAACGCAAAAGAACTACATGCGGCGATATTAGCGGAGGACGATGATGTAATTACAAAGGCTACCGCGAGTGTCACATAGCACCGGATTGGCTTCTTATATATCGAATAGAAAAGAACATACTGGTGCTTTTACTTTCACGAACAGGAACACATTCAGAGCTGTTTAGTGACTAATAATTCTTTAAAATCCGAAAGATAGACCGCTTCCGATAAGGAGGCTGTCTGTTCTTTTTGTTTGAGGAGTATATTGTTAACCAACTACATACTTATAAAACATCTCCAACGCCTGTGCGCGGGTGAGGGGTTTTGAGGGTTCAGCCATCTTATTTGCGGTGCGCTCGACAATCCCCAAATTTACCGCAATGGCAAAATAGCCCCTGTCTTGTGTCGGAACGTCTTCAAACACCTTCACAAAGATGTTACCCATTTCTGCCCCTTTGCCGTAACCTAACCCGTTGACTAAAAGTTTTACTGCTTGCGATTTCGTGATACTGTCGGCGGTCTCGCTATTGTCTAAATGTATGCCGGTGATTCTTGCTAAAGAGCGAAAATCGGCAAGTGAGACCGGCAAATCAGGCTCTAATTTGTTGTTTATAGCCGGCAGTCTTAAGCCGTTGTCCGCCATTAAAACAATTTTGTCGCGCGCGGCGTTGTTTGCTAAATCGGTGTATTCATAGCTAACCTCAACCGGCTCGTTGTGTGGGTTGCCGGAAAAATCTGACAGTCGCCCTGTGAAGGCGTTCAGATAAAAATGTCTCATGCGATATTCTAATGTCGCCTTATTTTTGACATTGTTCACGTTAATTCTGTAGTCGAGTGACATATCAACCTGTTGATAAAGTCTTTGGAGTGCTTGTTCAACACTCAACATTTTATCAATCGCCGGGAATTTTGCATCAGAATAGTTATATCTAAAATTAGTGACTTTAATTTCGGGGTTGATTCTCAACTCAATTGTGTCACCCGAAACCATTATGCCGTTAACATAGCGATTAAAAGTATAGCTTCTCTCGTAATAGCGCATTCCCCTTTTGCCGTCGCGTGTATATGGTGATGCGCTTGTGTTTGCTCTTGAAAGCCGATACTCGGAAAATCTTGATTTACCAACATATTTTTCAGCCGCTTGCCTTGCTAATCTGTTGGCGGCGGCTTGGTCAAACGAATCATAGCCTCTCTCAATTCTTTCTGAACCCCTGAAGTTTAATAACTCGCCTGTTCTTGCGTTCAGCGTGGCATTTCCGCTATAGGTAATCCTTCCATCGGCGTTGTTTGTAACAAAACTCAAGCTCCAAAGATATCTTTCTTCTTTGCCAAACTCTGTTTTAAAGAGGTTGGAGTTGGTTATTCTAAGGTTGTTTTTAACAAAAAGAATATTGCCCTCTTTAACAAGCACGGCTAAAGCCTCTTGCGCGCTTAGCAGTTCTTTTTCAAGGTCTACCTTTGCGCGTTCGGCTTCTGTCAAACCATCATCCTCCCAATCATCATCAGCCCAATCATCTTCATACCAAACATCATTCCAACGGTCACCGCTATAGTTTGCGGCGAGTTTGCTTATCTGCCCGGTGAAGGCATCAATAGGCTTAATTGCGACTTTGGGTTGATAAATCAGTGCCACATTAAATTCGCCGGCTTCATAGTCGCGTGTGACGGTGTAAAGCGGTGAGATTCCTATGTGTCTTGAAAAACTTTGTTTAGCTTGATTTTGGCTTATTATTTTTTCAGGTGAGGGTAATGTAACGCTTTTAAGCCACGACAGCTCAAAATCAATGAGTTCACCCGTGTCTTTATCAACCGTGATATATCCGGTGTCGCCGTGAACGGGGATTGAATTTTCTACCCGCGAAAGTCTGTAAATTACATTTCTACCTCTCAAAGATACGCTGTGTGGGGCGCGGCTCATCTCAATGTTATCAAAGACAGTTGGATTGATTTTTTTGAGATGTTCTTGTGCTCTTTGATAGAGAACATCACCCGTGAGTTTTGCGAAACGTGGGGTGTCGTCTCGAGAGACATTACTTCTTTTTTCGTAGTTTAGAATTACATCGTCAACAATTCTAACGTCAATGCGTTGGTTATTGGTGTTGGGGACTTTCCAGGTTAGTGTGTAAACCGTCTGCGCATTTGAGTGCCGTCTGTTGAACTCAAATTCAGAATATTCGTCGGGGATTGTCACCCTGCTTTTCGCGGTGACTATTGCGTTTTGAAGCTCTCGCGCCCCACGGTCATCGTTTGTTTGTGCCGCGCTGTGTAAAACAGCCGAAGTCAACACAATCCATGCCATAACAAAAACCATTAATCTTTTCATAAAAACCTTCCTTTCATCTCAAAATGGTAATTCAAGTATATCATGTTTCACAGGGTATGTCAACGCTTTACCGACTTACGCATTTTTAATTTGCTAACAATACACAAAATTTACAAAGAACAAAAAAGTTCTTGACAAAATAATCGGCATAATATATAATATAGTATTGAAGCACAAAGAATTATTTTTTTAAGACAAGCTCCGAAAATTTGTTTTGAATTATTCTTGAATAGGTTTATATGAATATATTAATTACAGCGGGCGGAACGTCCGAGAAAATTGACAGTGTCAGAAAAATTTCAAACACAGCCACCGGGCGACTCGGGGCTTTGATTGCAGACGAGTTTAATAAAAATTCTGCAAAAATCATCTATGTTTGCGGCGAGAACGCCGTTGTTCCCACGGGGGTGACACCAATAAAAGTCACCTCGTCGAGCGCGCTGTCAGACATTATGGAACAACTCTTGAGTGAACACCGATTTGATGCTGTCATTCACACAATGGCGGTTAGCGACTATACAGTTCGAGGGGCTTTGAGCGTTGACGATTTAGCGGCGGCGGTTGCAAAGGCTATTAAGCCCGGCGATGGGGCAGAGCAAATAAAGGACATTATTCTCTTAGCGGCTTCACAAAACGTCAACAGCAAAAAAATCAGCTCTGATGTTAATAATTTGATGATTTTCGCGCGAAAGACACCAAAAATCATCAATATGCTCAAGAAGTTACAGCCGAAAACCCTGCTTATCGGATTTAAATTGCTTGTCGGTGCGCGATTTGATGAGTTGCTCGATGTGGGGCATGAGCTGTTAGTTAAAAACAATTGCGACTATGTTTTCGCAAATGACTTAGAGAAAATCAACGGCGACAACCACGAAGGAATATTAATATTCCCCAACCGCTCATACCAAAAATTGCATACTAAACAGGAGATAGCAAAGGCGATTGTGGGGAGATTAATAGCTGTACAGAAAGGGTAAATCTAAAACTTTGAAAATTGGTTTTATAGGTGCGGGGAAGGTCGGGTTCGCCCTCGGAAAGCATTTTCGTGCTACGTCCGCTGATGTTTCAGATGTGGGATTTTATAGTCTTAACCCCGATTCGGCAAAACAGGCGGCTGAGTTTGTCGGCGGTAATAGTTTTTCGTCGCTTGAACAAATTACGGCAGAAAGTGATGTTTTGTTTTTGACAGTTCCCGATGGGGCGATTAAATCTGTTTGGGACTCGCTAAAGAACTTTGCTCTTAACGACAAGCTTATCTGCCATTGTAGTGGCGCGCTCTCATCTGACATTTTTGATACAATAGACCAAAAGGGCGGCTTTGGATATTCAGTTCACCCGTTTTTTGCAATCAGCTCTAAAACAACATCGTACCAAGACATTCCAAAAGCTTTATTCACTGTTGAGGGAAGCGTGGAGCGGCTTGAAACTTTAAAGAACCTTATTGAACAAACCGGCAGTCGCGTTCACATTATCCAAAAAGAGTTTAAAATAAAATACCACGCCGCCGCCGTGTTTTTGAGCAATCATATATCGGCAACAGCGTATACGGGTTGTGAACTCTTGCGCGAGTGTGGATTTGATGACGAAATGCTCATGACAGCTTTAAACACACTGTTTATAGAACATTGTCGCGCTATTGCGAAACGGGGTATTATAAAAACACTTACAGGCCCCGTAGAAAGAAACGACACACAAACAATAACAAAACATATCGACAATCTTCGCGAACCCGCAAGAGAGTTATATATAGCTCTATCACGCCAATTAGTTAAAATCGCTAAAGAGAAACACCCGGAAAGAGAGGACATGTATGAAACAAACTATAGTGACTTTTAGAGACGCTAAAAAGAATAACCGAAAAATAACAATGCTCACCGCTTATGATTATTCGACTGCAAAACTTATAGATGAAGCCGGAGTAGACAGCATTTTAGTCGGCGATTCTCTCGGCAATGTGATGTTGGGTTACAGCGACACGTTAGCTGTTACTATGGAGGATATGCTTCACCACGGCAAGGCGGTGACAAGAGGGGTTAACAACGCGCTTGTGGTAATCGACATGCCGTTTATGTCATATCAAACATCGGTTTATGATGCGGTGGTTAATGCAGGGCGGCTGATTAAAGAAACGGGCGCGAACGCCGTCAAGCTTGAGGGCTGTTTGTGCGCGCAGATTAAAGCTATTGTCGAGGCATCAATTCCGGTTGTTGCCCATTTAGGGTTGACACCGCAATCGGTTAACGCCATTGGTGGATATAAAGTTCAGGGTAAAGAAGCCGATGCGGCGAAAAGGCTGTTAGAAGAAGCAAAGGCGGTTGAAGCGGCAGGGGCGTTTGCGTTGGTGTTAGAGTGTGTTCCGTCAAAACTTGCGGGGCTTATCACTAAGACTTTAAAAATCCCCACCATCGGAATAGGCGCGGGCGACCAATGTGACGGGCAGGTGTTAGTCTGTCATGATATGTTGGGAATGTTTAGCGATTATACCCCTAAGTTTGTTAAAAAATATGCCGTTCTCGGCGAAAACATGAAAGAAGCGTTCACGCATTATTGTCAAGAAGTTGAATCGGGAAAATTCCCCTCACAAGAACACGCATATGACATTCCCGATGAAATAATAAATGGATTATATGGAAATAATAAATAAAATCAAGCCGACAAGAGAGCGGCTCAAACAATGGGAAAATGACGGCTTTACTATCGGCTTTGTCCCAACTATGGGCGCGCTTCATGAAGGGCATTTGAGCCTTATTCAACGTTCGCTTAAAGACAACGACAAAACGGTGGTCAGCATTTTTATTAACCCCTCTCAGTTCGCCCCGGGCGAGGATTTTAAGAGCTATCCGCGCACACTTAAGGCAGACATTTTGTTATGCGAGAAGGCAGGGGTTTCTCTTGTTTTTAACCCGTCTGCCGATGAAATTTATCCCGCCGATTTTTCTACTTTTGTCGATGTTAATTCAATGACAGAGTTATTGTGTGCAAAAAGCCGCCCTTCTCATTTTCGCGGCGTTTGCACGATTGTCAACAAGCTGTTCAACATCATCACCCCCGACCGCGCTTATTTCGGGCAAAAAGATGCTCAACAGTTAGCGGTTATAAAAAGAATGGCTAAAGATTTAAACTTAAATCTTGAAATTGTGGGAATGTCTATTGTGCGCGAGCCGGACGGTTTAGCAAAAAGCTCAAGAAATGTAAACTTAAACCCACACGAAAGGGCGGCGGCAACGGTTATAAGCAAAGCCGTTTTTGAGGGTGAAAGGTTGGTTAAATCGGGCGAGAGAAATCCCGAAAATGTCATTGCGGCTATGAGACAAATTATTGAGCAAGAGCCGTTGGCAAAAATAGACTACATCGAAATAGTTGACGGTAACTCAATCAAGAGGCTGAAAGAGCTTAAGAGCGGTTCTGTATTAGCGGCGGTTGCCGTTTATGTGGGAACAACACGCTTAATTGATAATTTTGTTATCGAATTGTGAGGTGTTTTATGGTTATCACTGTATTAAAAAGTAAAATTCATCGCGCTGTCGTCACACAAGCAGAACTCGATTATATCGGAAGCATAACAATAGACAAAGAACTCATGGACGCGGCAGGAGTTTATGAATACGAAAAGGTTCATATCGCAAACATAAACACCGGCGCGCGCTTTGAAACGTATGTCATTACCGGCGATAAGGGTTCGGGCGTAATCTGCCTGAATGGGGCGGCGGCGCGTTACGTTCAGGTGAACGACAAAATCATTATCATGGCATACGCACAGATGACACCGGAAGAAGCGGCAAGCAATCCTCCAAAAGTGGTCTTTGTAACCGATGACAATAAAATCGCAAATATAAGTAGAAATGAAGAACGGCTGACAGTGTACAATTGACGAACAATTGACAGTTGACAGTTGACAGTTGACAGTTATTGTGTCCGCTTTCGCGGACAGTTTGGAGTCTGAAAGAATGAGAAATAGTATTGTTTTGGGTGTTAGTGGGAGTATTGCCGCTTATAAGGCGGCGGTTCTTACGAGTGATTTGATTAAGTTGGGGGTGGACGTTCATGTGATTATGACTGCGGCCGCCGCTGAGTTTATCGCGCCGCTCACCTTTCAAACTCTGACCGGGCGCAAAGTTTATATGGGAATGTTTGAAGAAATCACCCACGGTGACGTAAGACATATCTCCTTAGCTCAAAGAGCGGACTGTTTCGTCATTGCCCCCGCAACCGCAAACGTTATCGGCAAAATTGCCTCGGGAATCGCCGACGACTTATTATCAACAGTGGTTATGGCGGTGAACAACGCTCCCGTTATCATCTGCCCCGCAATGAACACGGCTATGTATGAAAACCCCATTACTCAAAGGAACATCAAGACATTACAACAATATGGATATAAATTCATTGAACCGCGTGAATCAAGGCTTGCCTGCGGAAGTGTGGGCAAAGGCGCGTTGGCAGACACTGAAGTTATTGTCGAGGCAATAATGAAAGAATTAAAAAATTTAAAAATTTAAAATAAGAAAGAGGCTGAAATCCATGATATTATCGGTAAATATAGGAAACACTAACACATCCATAGGCTTTCTCAAGGATAATAAAATTAAGGCGGTTAAATATCCGTCTGACCTTCTTTTGTCTAAAGAAAATTTTACCCGCGCGGTTGAACTGTCGCTTAACGAAAAGACAGACAATGTCACGGGAATCATCATTTCATCGGTTAACCCACGTCTCACCAAGCACATTGAAACGGCGGCAGAGGGGATTTTCGGAATAACACCGTTAACCGTCAAGCCGTCAATGAAGATGAAACTCGATTTGTCAAATTATCCCGCCTCAACAATCGGGAGCGACCGCATTGCCGTTTGTGAGGCCGCCGTCAATAAATATGAACTGCCGCTTATCGTTTTCGACTTCGGCACAGCCACCACTATAAATGTGGTGGACTCAAACGCGTGTTTCATCGGCGGCTCAATTCTCCCCGGCATAGCAACGGGCATCAACGCATTGGCAAAAGACACAGCGTTAATATCATCGGTTGAATTATCCTCACCGACACCGCTAATAGGAAGGAATACAGACGAATGTGTCCTGTCCGGAGCAGTATTCGGGGCGGCAACAATTCTTGAAGGAATGTCATCGCGCATTGAAAAAGAGTTGTCCGCAAAGGCAACCATAATAATAACCGGCGGCAACGCAAAATATGTCCTGCCGCTCTTAGACAAAAACAAAGTAATTAACGCCCCCGACCTTTTACCCGAAGGGCTTAATATCCTTTATGAGAGTAATGTGGTGAAGGGGTAAGATTATACTCCTTAACAGGCAAAAAGAGATTAATACAACAAATCCGGTTGAAATTACAATTTCAACCGGAACTTCTTTCACCCCAATTTCACTATCTCTGTGAAGTCAGACCAATCCTCGACCTTGAACGCTCTAATATCGCGCACGCTCTGCCTGAACCAATCAATCTTTGACAGGCGATTTATAGCTTTATATACCGTTGTCAAGCTGTTTTCTTGGCTGTCGTTGATATAAACGCTACCTTGTGTCCATTGAAATCCGAGCGTTTCAAGTTCTTGTCGAACTTCATCATAAGCCTTGTTATACGGCTCCCCATAGTGTTTTTTTAAATCATCAATTTTCAAGTCAAATGCTAAAGCAAACATCTCTTTTCCCCCTTTTTCAACCTCAATAAGCACCGAATAAGCACTAAATTTTACCCATGCGCTTGTATGTCTTGAGCCGCCATTTTCAAACATCGTCGCATAATCGATTCCACTTTCCCGAAAAACTGTCAACTCTCAATTGTCAACTGTCAACTGTTCAAGCTACCGGGGGGATTTGAACCCCCGACCTGCTGATTACGAATCAGCTGCTCTGCCAACTGAGCTACGGTAGCATTAACTTGCCATTAACCTGCCTATAATTTGTTAATTGATTTTGGCTTGCATTTTTTTTAGGAATGTGTTATACTATTTAAACAAAGCTGTAATTCGCAATTTACATTGCCTACACATTATTTTACAACAAATTTATGCGTTTGTCAAGACGGGGGTGAAAATTTTCGAACTTAAAACAAAATTGTCGAGTGTTCTGTTAAAAGTGCTTTGTTTTATAATCGCCGCCGCCATCGTGGTTTTTTTGGTTTTTTCACTGATTTTCTCTTTTGGCTCTAACGCGCCGTCTATTTTCGGGAGAAACATCTTTTTGGTTAAAACCGACCATTTTTCAAACCTTGTCGCCGATGACGAGAATGACGGGAAAATATCGGTGGTTAAGGGCGAGGCGGTAATATCCGAAAAGGTTGACTTCTCTGAAATACAGCCGGGGAACATGGTGATTTTCCAAAATTCAGAGCGGTTGGCTGGGCTTGCTGTGATTCTTACTGCAGACCGGGCTGAGGGAGTACACTCGTTTACCGCTGAGAGCGACCACGGGCGTTCCATTATTTTGTCAGAGAGCCAAATCGTGGGTAAAGTCTTGCGACAAAATAAAGCGATGGGGCTTATAATAGGCTTCGCCATGTCTCCTGCCGGGGTGTTGGTTATTGCGATTTTGCCTTGCTTAATGATTGTCGTCTTTGAGTTTTATCGGGTTATATCGTCAAAGCGTGAAGAAAAAGAAAGTGTTCGTCCGATTAAAAAGCAAGACGAAATCCCCACTTTTGTGCCGCGAAAAAAATCTGCCGCCGTGATTGATGCTTACAGCAAGACATTACCGCCGCAAGACGATTATGATATGGAAGAAGAGCTCAGAAGAAAAGAGCCACCTGTTAAGGCAAGTGAACTTATGGGTGTCGCCGACGAAGATGCTCCGTTTTTCGGGGCAGGTGGAAGAGCGCGCCCCATTGCCCCGAGTGCTCCTAAGCCGCCACCACCGCCGCCTGTAAAGCCGGTTGTTTCGCAAAAGCGACTTAACGAAGTGATTGCCCAGACGAATAAAGAGCTGTTACGTAAAAAAGAAATTTTGGACAGTGTTAAACCTAAATCGACTCCCACCGCACCCGTTTTGGCTCACGAACCCGACGTTCCTGCCGTAATCACACCTGCCCCTGTTTTTGTGAAAGAGAAAGAAACACCGCCTGAAAATAAGCTCGAGAAGGAACGCCTTTTCGCCGCGCCTTCAACTCCCCCTGTCTCGCCACCGCCTGCGCCGAAAACGCCTACGCCCATGCCCACGAGAGAACCCGTTGCCACACCCAAGACACACATACCCTCTGCTTATGCAGGGGTAGCCGCTCACCCTGCCGATGAGCTTATAAACAAGCTCTTTGACAAGTCAGAGAAGCCTGTTGTGCCATCGTTAGCGGCTGAAAAAACCACAGAGCTTGAAAGTGTAAAAGTATTTACACCCGATGCTGATAACGTGAAGGTGTTTCCCGCATCAAATACAGAGCGTTCACGGCGGTTTTCACCGCGAACACGAACCCCGAGTGCCAAGGCCATTCCGAGCCTTGACCAACTCTTGAGCGCGGAACCCGAACCGGAAAACGCTAAATATAATATAGAAGATATTTTGAACTCCTTAGAAAAAAAGAGAGAGGACAATCCATAAGAAAATAAAAAAATTAAAAAGAAAGGACTCTACATATGAAAGGAAGATGGTTTAAGATTGCCGTGGCAGTTGTTTTGGCTTTAGCAACAGCGTTTAGCGTGTTTGCCGAGAGAGATTATGATGCCGAAATAGAAGAGCTTTATCGCCAAATCGAAGCGGCACAAAAACGACAGGCAGAGCGTAGCGCGCTTATCAACAGCCACAGAAACGATATGGGCAGACAGCAAGAGCTTCAAACGTTAGTGCAAGAACAAGTTGACGAGATTGAAGCTAAAGTCGAAAATCAAAGCAAACTGATTGAGGCAAAGCAAAGAGAGATTGAATATAAAATCATGGGTCTTGAAGAGCTTCAAGAAAAAATCGACAATCGCCGCATAGAAATTAATAACAAGCAACGAATTATAGCGCAAAAAGAGAAAGAAAATGAAGAGAACCTCCGTCAATTCGGCGAGATTGTCAAGGTGCTGTATATGACCGAGAATTTAGACCCGGTTGCGCAGATTATGGGTTCGTCTGATTTTTATGACATCTTAGTTCGCGCCGACATGTTAGACAATATCGGAAAGAAAAACATGGAGTTCATGGACAACCTGTTGGCTGAAATAGCAAGCCAAGAAGAAATGATTTTGCAGCTTGAAAACAGTATATCGCTGTTAGAAGGCGACATGGAACGCGCCGAAGAAGAAAAAGCACAACTCGAAGCAGACAGAGCCGCGCTGTATAACGAACACGCCAAACTCGAACAACAGATGAATGCAGAGTATAACGAGCTTTATTCGATTATTCGGCAAATCGGTTTCACGCGAGACCAAATTAACATGCGAATTATGGAAAATGCCGAGGATGCCGAGCTTCAAGAAGAAGCCAATCGAATGGTTGCCGAGTTAATTCGTCAAAAGCAAAGGGCAAACGAAGGGCAACAGAGTTTTTCTTCATCTGAGTTTGTGTGGCCCTTGCCCTCTCAATTTAAGATGATTACCTGTGCTTTCGGTTATGATGCGTGGCGCGGTGGTATGCACTACGGAATAGACATAGGCAACAGCGGCATAAACGGCGCGAATATATACGCCGTTCAATCGGGAACAGTGATTACCGCTGCCTATGGGTGGAACGGGGGGTATGGAAATTATGTCATCATCGACCACGGCGATGGCGTTTCCTCACTTTACGCTCACGGGCAAGCAGGGAGTATTGCCGTCAGCAGTGGACAATCCGTTGACAGAGGACAGGTCATTATGAACGTTGGTTCAACGGGTTGGTCAACCGGCCCACACCTTCATTTTGAGGTGAGGGTAAACGGAGTAGCGGTCAATCCAATGAACTACGGCTATTCATAAAATTAATTATATTAAATCATTTTAGATAATTTTATGAAAATTTTTCAAAAAAGCTTGACTAAATCCAAAGAATAATATATAATTAATTAGTATTTTATAATTTTCAAAAGAAATGGAGTGAATAGACAGTTGAAAAATATAAAGAAGCCTGTTTTCTTTATCGTTTTGGCGTTTACATTGCTATTCGGGTATTTAGCACTCTTCGGAGTTCACACCCAATATGGTGATGTAAGGACGACCTGGATTAAAGGGGTTGACGACATTCGTTGGGGAATTGACATCCGCGGCGGTGTTGATGCATCCTTTACCCCACCCGAAGGGGCTGAGGAGGAAGTTGAAGACATGATGTCGGCAATGAACGGAGCGCGTGCGACTATTGAAACGCGAATGATTGCACGCTCGATTACCGACTATGAAATTTATGTTGACAACAATAATTACAAGATTATTGTGCGTTTCCCGTGGCAGTCTCAAGATGAAGACTTTGACCCCGAACACGCGGTTAACGAGTTGGGTGAAATGGCATCTCTCACCTTCCGCGAAGGGGTTCCCGAGGGGTGGCAGGGCATACCGGGCGAGTGGCCCGAAGAAGTAGTTATGGCTTTACCCGAGGTTATAACCGGCATGGATGTTCAACGGGCTGTCCCGACATATAACAGCCAGAGCGACAGCTATGAGGTGTCTCTTGAACTTAAATCAGAGGGTTCGGCAAAGTTTGCAACCGCGACAGGGAGAATGGTGGGACAACCTATTTCAATCTGGCTTGACAACTATTGTTTCTCTGCTCCCAACGTATCTGAGCAAATATCGGGGGGAAGAGCATCGATTTCCGGCGAATTCACGCGTGAAGATGTTCAAGACCTTGCCAATAAAATCAACGGCGGCGCGTTGCCGTTTAAACTTGAAATAGACAGCGTGAACACGATTTCGCCTACTGTTGGCGAGGGCGCGCGCGATGCTATGTTGTTCGCTTTGATGGTGGCGTTTTGCGCTATTGCCTTGTTTATGATTGTTCTTTATAAGTTACCCGGATTTGTTGCCGTTATAGCTTTGTTAGGGCAGGTTGCCGGCATGTTTGCGGTGATTAGCGGCTTCTTCGGCTATGCCGCCAGTTTCACGCTGACTATTCCGGGCATCACGGGGCTTATTCTCTCAGTGGCAATGGGCGTTGACGCGAACGTGATTACAGGTGAGCGTATTAAAGAAGAGTTGAGGGCAGGCAAAACCATTGACGGCTCACTCGCATCAGGTTTTAAAAGAGCGTTCACCGCGATTTTTGACTCAAACATCACCCTTATTATGATAGCATTTGTGTTAATGGGCGCGTTCGGAACTCCCGACAGCTTTGCGAATATGATTTTGACTCCCGTTTTCTTCATGTTCGGGCCTTCTCCGGCAGGGGCGATTTATTCTTTAGGGTTCACCTTGATTGTCGGTGTTATTTTCAACTTTATTTACGCGGTATTCGCCTCAAGAATTATGCTGATGTCAATCTCAAAATTCAAGGCTTTCAGAAAACCGTCGTTCTATGGGTACAAAGGAGGTGCGAACAATGGCTAAGAAAGACTATGATTTCGTCGCAAAAAAGAACTTTTTTCTTATTGTTCCCTGTGTAATTCTTGTTTCTGCTTTGGCGGTATTCGCGTTCTTCGGGCTTGAAATAGCAATCGAATTTAAGGGCGGCACGCTTATGACCTACACCTACAGCGGAGAGTTAGAACTTCAAGAGGTTGAAGCGTTTGTCGGCACTTTTGAACAATCCGGCGTAAGGGTGTCACGCGGCACCGATATACGCGGCGGCGTTGAAACCTTCGTTGTGAGTTTCGCCACAAGCGATGGAATTTCAACCGAGGTTCAAGATGAAATTACCGCCCAGTTAACCGCGCGTTTTCCTGAAAATGATATTGTTAAACTAAGCGGTCAAAACGTAAGCCCTTCAACCGGCGGCAGTTTCTTCTTAAAATGTCTTGTGGCTGTGCTATTCTCTTTTGTTTTGTTGTTGCTTTATATAGGGGTTCGATTCAAAAAAATTGGTGGATTGTCTGCAGGGGCATTCACAATCTTCGCGCTGTTGGTAGACGTTATGGTGGTGTTCTCAACCTTCATTTTCTTCCGACTGCCCATTGATGCCAACTTTATGGCGGTTGTGCTTACTATTCTTGCCTATTCAATTAACAACACCATCGTTATTTATGACAGAATTCGCGAAAACCGAACGATTTACGGCAAAAAGCTGAACTTTAAAGCGTTGGCAAACAAAAGCATAAACCAATCGCTTACAAGGGCTATTAATACAACGCTTACCACGGTTATGGCACTGATTGTAATTTGTGTGGTTGCCGTTTTGATGGGCGTTCCCTCAATTATAACCTTCGCATTCCCCATGCTAATGGGTCTGATTTCAGGCGTTTTCACAACCCTGTGCCTGACAGCAACGCTTTGGGCTTGTTGGAAGGAGAGGAAAACGGCTTGATAGTTGACAGTTGACAATTGATAGTGGACAGTTATTGTAGGGGACGGGCTTGCCCGTCCCGAATATACCGCGAATTATACACCGCCCGGCAGTTTTTGTTGGGCGGTGTTTTTTGTGGAATGTCTTGCGAAAATCTTCGGGTGGGTTGGTGAGAGGGGCGTTTTATTTTAAACTCTCACTCTCCACTTTCAACATCTGTTGCATAAACAAAAACCTTATTCTCCAACGCCGCCCACGCTTCATCTGTTAAAATCCCCAA
>WRLV01000034.1 GCA_009777445.1 Oscillospiraceae bacterium
TCACCTGCATACGCTGCTAAAACGTTTATGAATACAGCTTCTTAACTAATGCTTCAACCATTTCAAAGCCAACATCATCATACGCAGTCAACAAAATCTGATTTTTAACAAAGCAAACTCCGTTTTCACCAAAATCAATATCCTCATCGTCCACAATATCTTTAAAGTAAATCTCGCCAATATCGAACAATTCAATTTCCTCATCATTTTCGTTTTCACCGGAACTGTTTGTATCACCGGGATTTTTCGGCTCTTCCGGTTCGTCTTGCGAGGTGTCGCCGCTATCAAAGTCCGGACCTATTTCAAACTTAAGCGGCGCGAAAAGTGTGTCACCTGCAACTATATAGCCGAACGAAGTTCTGTGTCCTGCCCATATTTCGCGGTTCCAACCGGCATGGGTTATTATGTACTCTGTGTCGTTATTCTCAGAAATTTCGCCGTTCCAAATCGTGATAATGTCGCCGCTCGCATCGAATTTTAATGCCCAGTCAACAAGATTTTCATCGCTTGTGTTGATTAGTGTTACGCTTATATTTTGATGCCCTTGCCATTCGGCATCTATAAAATATTCAACCGTATAGCCGTTATAGATATATGTTGAAATGTTATTTGCAAAAACGGGAACACCCGCAAACAATGAAACAAATATTAGCGTTGCTAAAACGCCCGATATGGTCTTTTTTGTTCTTTTAAACATAATTTTATTCTCCTGTTATTTATAAATTTTAGTTTTTATAACGAACCTGTCGGATTCAAATTCGGCTTGTACCAACTATCATAATCTACCTCAAAATAACCTTCATGATACATACCATTTGTACTCCCTTTACGATACATTTTAAAAGGAATTGTTTCTATGAGCCATTCATATATTTTCTCTGCATTCTGGCTTGTGTTGTCAAGTTTTGAATCACCTCGCCCTTTTAATAAAATAACCTCCAATTCACCGCACAAAGTCTTTTTTATTCCGTAATAATTAGCATTCCCCCACTCGTCATCTGTGAACATAAATAAAAAATCTCCTTCCTTTTGATACGCCACATCATCATAAAATGATATTCTGCTGTTTTCATCAATCTTTTTTAATGTCGTGTAATAACGTTCAATCTCCTTTAATTCGACTTTGCGTTTTGTGCTGTTTGCGTTTTCAATTATTTTTTCAAAATTATGCATAGCAATATTGATGTCAAAGATAGCAATATTGTCAGGGAATTTTTCATCGCTAACGTACATAAGCATATTTTCACATTTGAATGAGAACTCTTTTATATTCCCTTTATTATCAATGAAAAGTCCGCTTATATCATTTGTTTTGACTGCTCCATAAGTCAACAGTAAAAAAACAATCTCCGGCGCATCGGGTAATAATACCGGCTCTTCTGCTTTTTTGACTATTATGTTAAATTTGAGCGTTGATTTTCCTGCTGTTGCGGTGACGGTTGCTTTTCCCTCGGCTATGCCTTTGATTTTTCCTGTTTTGCTGACCATGACGATATTTCTGTCGCTTGTGCGCCATTTTGTGGCGAAACCCTCTTTTGGGGTTACTCGAATCTGCCGAATTTCATCTACAGAGATGGTTATGTCTACGGCTGTGGCGGCTTTTGCTGAAACAGGAAATATAAATAGGATTAGTGTTATAGATAATGTTGTGATAATTGCTATTAACTTTTTCATTTTTTTCAGTTCACCTCTTTCTTACATTCCAAAATCTTCCTATTTTCTATTATAAATTATTTTCTAATTTTTGTAAATGCACAAACTACACAATGTTTTGTGTGGGTTTTGATTGTTTTTTGGCTGAAATCCCTATTTTCAAGCGCAACTGCTATAAAACGCCCATCTCCCCACCCCACCCTCACCCATTTTTGCAAGACATTCCAACCAAAACACCACCGCCCAACACAAAAGCCGGGCGGTGTATAATTTTCGGTGTTCATTCGGGACGAGCAAGCCCGTCCCCTACATAACTGTCAACTCTCAATTGTCAACTGTCAACTGTATAAAACGCCTTCCGGCACGTAATTTTAGCCGCAGAGGTTCCTGCCCGCAAATATTTCACGGAAAGTTTTCTCTGCTAATTTGGACCTAACTATATTATATATTCTCAATGCACTTGCTTTATGATTATTATTTGAAATTTTTCTTGAAATATACATGACATTTGCTTTGTGCAATTTGCACAATTTTGTAATAAGTTCTTGTAAATTTAGGAAATATGTGTTAGAATGATAATAGATTGTTAACAAAAATAAACTAAAAGCGAGGCTATGCGATGCTTATATTTAAATGTAAAATGTGTGGCGGCGACATACACGCTGAGAGCGGTGTGTCTTTTGGAACATGCGATTCATGTCAGACCACCTCAACCCTACCGAAAGCAAACGATGAAAGGCTTGTTAATCTTTTTAACCGCGCCAATCGCCAAAGGCAGTTAAACAATTTTGACAGGGCTTTAGCAAATTATGAAAATATATTAATTGAAGACCACACCAACGCCGAGGCCCATTGGTGCGCAGTTTTATGTCGTTATGGCATTGAATATGTCGAAGACCCAAAGACCCGTGAGCGCGTTCCGACTTGCCATCGAGTTCAGTCTGAGTCAATACTGTCAGATTCTGATTATAAAGCCGCTTTAGAATACGCGCCTGACAGCTATGCGCGTGAATTATACGAAACCGAAGCCAAAAAAATCAGCGAAATTCAAAAAGGAATACTCGCTATTTCTAACCGGGAAGAGCCTTATGATGTGTTTATCTGCTATAAGGAAACTACCGATGGTGGTTCGCGGACAAAAGACAGCACTTTGGCGCAAGATATATATTATCAGTTGGATAAAAAAGGCTATAAAGTGTTTTTTGCGCGGATAACCCTTGAAGGAAAGTTAGGAAAGCAATATGAACCCTACATATTCGCAGCATTGAACAGCGCGAAAGTCATGCTTGTTATAGGAACTAAGCCGGAATATTTCAACGCTGTTTGGGTCAAAAACGAATGGAGCAGATTTCTCACGCTAATGAAAAAAGAACGCTCGAAACTGCTCATTCCCTGCTACCGTGATATGGATGCATATGACATTCCCGACGAATTATCTATGTATCAAAGCCAAGACATGGGGAAAATAGGGTTTATTCAAGATTTAATTCACGGGGTTAAAAAAGTTCTTAACGCTGACAGAAAAGCCGATAATCTCTCGCAAAACATAGATACGCTCGTGAAACCTGCCGTGCCGGGCATTGAGTCGTTGATGAAACGCGCATATTTCTTTTTAGAAGACGAGGATTGGGAACAAGCGTTTGTCTACTTTAACAGGGTGCTTGATATTGACCCGGAATACGCTCCCGCATATATCGGGAAAGTTTTAAGTGAGTTAAATTTTAAGGATGAGGTAGATTTTCAAAACTATGATGGCACGTTAGATTCAAAGCCTAATTTTCAAAAAGCCTTACGTTTTGCCGATGTCAACTACAAGAGAACAATTGAAAGATACAACGAGATTGCTCAAAAAAATGGAATAGTGAAAAAAGCAAACGAAAAACTCTCTGATGTAAAATCTTATAACGAAACGCTAAAAGAATTAGATAAAATCCGTGATTATGAAGAAGCCGATGGCTTAATCACTCAAATGGAAAGCAACGTTAGAATTTATGCGGAAAATCTTTTAAGCCGTTCTCATACCACTCTTGCAATATACGATGAAGAAATTAGAATGTTAGAAAAATTGGGGACTTTCGGAGAAGTTGATAAATGTGTTGAAAAACTCCGTGTGGAAGCAGAAAAACTCAGAAAAATAGCAGAGCGAATAAGTGAAGGGAAAATATTAAAAAAAGCAGCCGAAGAACGCCTTGAAAAAGAGTATGGCGAAAGGTTGAGCGAATTAAGAAAAAAACGACGTGAAGCAGAAAGCAAGGCCATGAAAGCAACAATCTTTAACAAATCCAAAGGCGAAGCAGAAGTAGTAAAGGTCTATAGCGAAATAAAAGATATGAAAAAACACTATGAAAATAAATTAGACATTTTAAAAAACACAGACCCAATTTGTTTTTTAGAAGGGCGAGAGCCTATTTAAATAAATTAGACAGGAGAAATTTATATGGCACTAAGAAAAACGTTTTCTATCGCTGATGTCATCAAACACGAAGGCAATAACGACACTTTCATTTGGAAGCACCCGTGCGAAGATTTTAACACGGGCAGTCAGCTTATCGTCCACGAAAGTCAAGAAGCCGTGTTCTACATGAACGGGCAAGCACTTGACGTTTTCGGGCCGGGGCGACATACGTTAGAAACACAGAATCTGCCGCTTGTCGGAAAGTTTTTTAAAGAACCCACAGGAGGGCAAACCCCGTTTCATTGCGAGGTGTATTTTATAAATAAAACCGAGCAATTAGCGATTAAATGGGGGACAGATACTAAACTTGAATATGTCGAGCCTGCATATAATTTCCCGATTCAAATCGGCGCGTCGGGTGAAATGGCGTTGCGAGTTGACGATTCCGCGAGACTGTTAATTAAAGTCGTGGGAACTGAAAAAGGGATAACCCAACAAGGTTTCGTGCAAAAAATGCGCATGTTCTTGATGGCAAGAATCAAAGCGCACCTTGCAAACTATATTAAACGTGAAAAAATTAATATATTCGAGATTGACGAGCGTTTAATAAACATTTCAGAAACACTGCACGAGCAATTTAAGCCGGACTTCACAGATTACGGCATGTCAATGGAGCGTTTCTTTGTCACGACAATAGTCAAGCCCGAAGAAGACGGAAATTACAGAAGGTTTAAAGAGTTGCATTTTCGCCAATACGCCGAGGTTGCCGAAGCACGATTACGTCAGCAAACGAGCGTGATTGACCAAGAAACACAAAAGCAACGTATGATTTTAGAAGCCGAAGGAATAGCACAAAAACGCGCGTTAGAGGGCTATTCTTATCAAGAAGAGCGCGGTTTTGATGTTGCCGAAAAAGTGGCTTCAAACGAAGCTGTCGGGGGAATGGCGAATGCAGGAATGGGTTTAGGCATGATGGCAGGTGTCGGCATGGGGGTCGGCGGTGCAGTCGGCGGGGCTGTTGGTGGCATGGTGCAGGATACTATGGGTAATATGGCGTTTGGCGGTGGGCAACAACCTCAAGTTCCGCAACAAGCCATTCCGCCACAAACAACAAAAACTTGTCTTAAATGTAACAATCAATTGCCGCCCGAGGCTAAATTCTGTCTTGAATGTGGAGCCTCGATGATAAGAAAATGTTCAGTGTGTGGAACAGAAATACCGCAAGGCGGCAAGTTTTGCCCTGAATGCGGACATAAATTATAAATGAGGTAAATCATTGTGAAAAATCAAAAAACAAACATTATCGCAATAGCGTTAATAATGGCGGCAATGGCTTCTGCTTTATTTCTTGTCGTGAATGTGACGGCTGTGTTTGTGACAGCTTATATAGTTTTGCTAATAGGCATTTCCGGGCTTTGCTTTGGCAGTTTTTATCTAATTGCAAGCAAGAAGAGCTACCCGTGGTTTGCATCGTTTCCGATAACGATTTGGCGATATTTGATTACGCAGATTTTAGTGTCGGCTATAGTTGTTATAAGTGAAAATTTTGCTGTTTTATCAATCCAATTGAGCTGGTTTATATTAATTCATGTTATCCTGTTAGGCTTTTTCTCATCTCTCTTAATTTTGCAAAAAGGCGGCAAAGACATTATTCAGCCGTTGGAAGAGCGAGCAAAAGAAAAATACGCTGATTTTCGTTTAATACAGCTTGACGTAGAAACTATAAAAGCACGCGTGCCAAATCAAGCCGAAGAAATTCAAGCGGTTATAGACGCACTGCGATACAGCTTACCTACAAGCCACGACTCTATAGCGCAATATGAAAATAAAATCAAAGACAGCGTGGTTATGCTTGAGCAAGCCGCCGAAAGCAACGATAATGCAAAAATATCAGAGCTGTGCAATACGCTGTTAAGGCAGATTAAAGACAGGAATAATCGGGCTAAGACTGTAAAATAAACGAAAACCACGGGATGGGTGCTTAATAAAAAGACAAAATCTGCTTTCGCTCGTTGCAACTACACCCCCCACCTACAACTAATCCCAACAATCTCCACCGGCACACCGATTATCTGCACATCAAACTTCAAACTCGTTTCAACTAAGGTACTCGCATTATGAATACGAAAGCTGAACTGCCAGCCGCCGTCCAAGTACAGCTCGACCGTGTTCGTGCTGTTTGGCTTGAAGCATATATCGACAATGCGTGTCGGCAGATTAGCGACCGGGATTGTTTGCGCAGGCTGTGATTTTCGCCCCGACTGATTTAACATACCGCGCAGATTAAACGTCTGTATCTGAGTTATTTGCTTCCTGCCAAGCCCGATTACCTTGTAAAAATCAAATTGCCCGAGAAGATACTCCACCATTTTAGCAGGGACACCGCCACAAACCGCATTTCTTCTTCGTATTTCGTTCATGAACGCGTTCAAAAGCGGAACGTAAACATCTTGCTCCTTTGCAGGCAAGTCGACCCATTTCGCGCCTTTGTCCTTTTTGGATTGCAGATAATCAAAAATAGGCTTAATATCAGCCCAATACTGCGGCGAGCATTTCACCCCAAACCACTTCTGCCCGAAATCCAACGACTTTGATAACCTGCTGTGTTTAACGGCAAAGTGATTATGTTTAAGGCTCAACCCTATCTCCCATTTAATGCCGCAACGAATTATCAGAACATCGCGAACATCGCCGCTTTTCCCTGCTTCGTCTGTTTGGATTTTCAGCGTGAGAACATCGCCGTTTTCTTCAAGAATGAGCGGTTCTAAATCGAATATCGTCTGCATTGCCGCACTCGCGCCAACAGCATAAGCCGCTTGCAAGTCTTTGCTTATAGTCTGCCAAGCGTTTTGCGCGGCTTTGAAACTGCTGTTTTTCTCAACAACAACTTCACGCTTTTTTGAAATCTCTTTTTCTAAAGTCAACAGCCACACATATTCATAGGCGCGACCTTGATTATTACTCTTGCTCATTCTCCGACAACCTCCGAGAATTTCACAGAGAACTGAGGAATGTGTATCTGCGTAGTTGTTCTCTGTGAGCGGCTGAACGCTTTCATAATCGCAGTTGCCATTTGGTACGCGAAGTCCACCGGAACGGCGTTGCCGACCATTTTATAGCCGTCGTCAACATTAGTATAAATAAACTCAAAATCATCGGGGAAAGTCTGCAATCTCGCACACTCCCTAACAGTCATTCTGCGGTATAAATGCTCCTGCCCCTCGACAAAAATGTGACGATTTTTGCCGACATTCGGCATAATCGGGGCTTGTGGGTGAAGTTGTGCCTGTCTGCCGCTTGCTTGCACGGTGAATCCGCACTCGTCCCATTGCCGCACACGGTTTCTGCTCATAAATATAGTTGAAAAACCGCCTGTATAATACTCATGGTTCATAACGCAGACAAGCGGATTAGCCTTGTTCTTCGGCAATGCCGGAACAGGGCTGTTCCTTAAATCATATATCACATCTTTTAATGTCTTCTTTACACCAATCTGCACAGGGAGCGTGAAATCCACCGATACATCTTTTCTGAAACCGATATAAAACACGCGCTTTCTGTTTTGCGGAATACCGTAATCAGATACGTTTACGAGCGTTACCATTAAATCATATCCGCAATCAACCAAAAGTTTTTTTATGTTATTAACGGCTTCCTCATGCCTTTTATGTAGCATACCGACAACATTTTCGGCTAAAAAAAACTTAGGTTTCTTTGCGCGGAGTATGCGGATATAATCGTAAAACAGCTTACCTCGAGAATCGTCTATGCCTTTCAACGCACCCGCTTCCGACCACGATTGACAAGGTGGTCCGCCGATTATGCCGTCACAATCGGGGACTTCGTCTGCCGATATTTTCCTTATATCACGTTTGTCCAAAAAGCCGGCGTGGTTTTTTTCGTATGTTTCCCAAATACTCGAATCGTATTCGTTGGCATAGATAACATCAAAACCGGCTCTCTCAAAACCTAAATCTAAACCGCCCGCACCTGCGAATAAACTTACAATTTTCATTAATCCACCTTATTTGTTCAAGATATAGCTTCACGTTCACCATTATACCACAACCACTGCTCATTGTCAAGCGTTTTCACGAAAATATTTCCAACTGAAAGTTGTAAAATTAATTGTCCTTGTTTTCCTGATAAAATATTTTTCTTCAAGCCGCCGAAAACAACGATAATGCAAAAATATCAGAGCTGTGCAATACGCTGTTAAGGCAGATTAAAGACAGGAATAATCGGGCTAAGACTGTAAAACCCTTGTAATTTCATCACTGAGCATTTTTGCCGCTTCTGCTGATGTGGCTGTGTTCGCGCTAACTCTTGCGAAAGTTCTGTAATAAACGCCGTCTTCAAATCTGAGCTCGGCATCTTCAAACAAGGGGTCAAGTGGGAACTGAACCCAATTTAGAACCTTTTGATTGGCTTCTGTAGTAAGTTCATCTAACAAGCCTTGGTTTCTTGTGTTTTCAAGGGCTTTTCTTGAAAGCGGAATGCCGCGTTCTGAACCCATGATTGAAGTGCCTACATCATCGTTCAAGAGAAACTCAATTAGTTTAGCAGAATTTTCTTTGTCATTGGCGGTTGTAGCTATGCTGAACACCATTGAAATTTTTGAAAAGCCATAGCCTTGATGGGTGAATGGACCGCCAAAGTCCGGGAAAAAATCGCCCAAAACAAGCCTTTGGTCGGAGTCTAAAGCTATTTCGTATTTGGGGGCAAAAGAATCCCACTCAAAGACACCGCCGTAACGCCCGTCAATCCATTTTGGGTTTACGTCAAGATATTGCGCACCGTCACTTGTGAGTTGAAATATAGTCGGGATAACACCTCTTTCTTCCCACTCGGTAAACAAGTCATAGCCCACGGCGATTTCGCTCTCGCTATATTGCAAAACATTGTTAACCACCCACGGCTTGCCATAGATTGATTGAAGATAATACACCATTAAAATCATGCGGTCATATTCGCCTAAAACCAATGGGAAATGGTCGTCGCCTAAGTTATTTTTAATTGCTGTAGTTGCCGTATAAAGTTCTTCTAATGTTTTAGGGACTGAAGTACCCGCCCTTTCAAACGTAGCTTCGTTCCAAAGGAACAAACGCCCTGAAGTGGAAACGGGAATCCCTAAGATTTCCTCATTGATTACACATTGTTTAATTGCATAATCGGGGAATTGTGTGAGTTCAATGATGTCTGAAAAATCGTTCAAATCAGTCAACACGGGATTTTGCCCGAAATTTGTGAACAGGTATAACCAATCCCAGCTAAGTTGGCAAACATCAGAAGCTGTGCCGGACATAAGACCTGTCGCCATATACTGTTCCCAACCGTCCCACGCGCCAAAATGCGCGCTTGTTTTAATGTCGGGGTTTAACTCTTCAAATTTTGCAAGAGCTTCGTTTGTTGCTTCGTGTCTCCATTCGCCGCCCCACCATGATATAGTGATTGGTTGTTGTTGTGTTTGGGAAACATATTCCTCATCACTTGAACTATCTATGTCTTCTATGTCGATAAAATCATCATCTACATAATAATCCAAATCTTCCGGAACATCTATCTCATCAAACGGGGAATTTCTTGCTGTAAAGTTACAAGCCGCAAGGCTCAATAAGAGCGCGGCTATAGTTAAAAGCATGATGAACTTTTTCATTTTTTATACCAACTTTCTTTACAAAAATTGATAGTTGGCAGTGGTATAAGCCCACTGCCAACATCATTATTCATGAGAAACTAATTAAAAAAACCGTGCATGAATTGTGAGAATGCTATTATAAGCCCTGCGAAAACTATTGATACTATGCTTAACAGTTTAATCAAAACGTTTAGTCCGGGGCCCGATGTGTCTTTGAAGGGGTCGCCTACCGTGTCGCCCACAACGGCGGCTTTATGAGCATCTGAGCCTTTGCCGCCTAAGTTGCCTGCTTCGATGTATTTTTTAGCGTTATCCCATGCGCCGCCGGCGTTCGCCATCATGATTGCCATTATGAATCCGGCTGCCAATGAGCCGGCTAACATTCCGACAACACCGCTCACCCCGAGAAGAAGCCCGACAACAACGGGGACAACCACTACTATAACTGCCGGAGGTACCATCTCTTTTTGCGCGCTCTTGGTGCAAAGGTCAACACAGGCTTTATAGTCTGCTTTTGCCTTTCCTTCCATAAGCCCCTTAATTTCTTTAAACTGACGGCGAACCTCAACCACTATGCTTTGAGCCGCTCTGCCCACAGCTTTCATCGTAAGTGCGGAGAACAAAAACGGTAACACCGCGCCGATGAGCAACCCGATTAGCACTTGTGGGTTAGTGATTTGCAAATTCATGATTTTGTCCATTTCCGCTTGAGCGGCCGCCGCTACAGCCTCAGCTGTAAGTCCTGCTTTATCTATTCCCTCAGCAATTATATCTCGAACACGCTCAATGTAAGCAACAATAAGTGTGAGTGCCGCAAGCCCTGCCGAACCAATCGCAAAGCCTTTTCCGGTGGCGGCTGTGGTGTTGCCCAACGAGTCGAGAGCATCTGTGCGTTCGCGAACTTTGGGGTCCATTTCAGCCATTTCGGCGATACCACCCGCGTTGTCTGCTACGGGACCGTATGCGTCAGAAGCTAAGGTGATTCCGAGAGTTGAGAGCATAGCGACTGCCGACAGCCCTACGCCGTAGAGACCTTGTGCGAAACTGCCGCCGAAAAGCCCTTCTGAAAAATCAAGGCTTCCGCCCGCGGCGAAGAAACTCACCATAACAGAAATGCCGACAATAACAACAGGGGCAACGGTTGAGAGCATACCTAAAGACAAACCGTTAATAAGAATCGGCCCCGCCCCCATTTGGCTTGATTCAGAGAGTTTTTGTGTCGGCTTATATGTGTCAGATGTGTAATATTCGGTGAATGTGCTGATAAGAACCCCGGCAACAAGCCCTGAGAGAATGGCAAAATAAACCCCGATAAACTCTTGCCCTAACAAGAACCAAACAACAGGGAACGCCGCCGCAACAACCAAACCTGATGCGACATAAGAGCCTTTTCTCAATGCTTTGAGTAATGACTTCTGCGAAGCATCTTCACCGGTGCGGACGAAGAAAGTCCCGATAATTGAAACCAAAACCCCGACAGCCGCCAACACTAACGGAACAGCCGCCGCCGCCACAGGTCCCGGCCCGACAATCTCACCACCGCTGAAGAAAGCGGGAACTGCCAACGCAAGGGTTGCAACAATCGAAATTACATACGACTCATAAAGGTCAGCCCCCATTCCGGCAACATCGCCCACGTTGTCGCCCACGTTGTCGGCAATAACAGCAGGGTTGCGCGGGTCATCCTCGGGAATTCCCGCCTCGACTTTACCAACGAGGTCAGCCCCAACGTCAGCCGCTTTGGTGAATACACCGCCGCCGACACGGGCAAACAATGCCATACTCGATGCCCCAATTCCGAAAGTAAGCATAACGGGCGCAATCTGCGCGATTTGAGCGTTAGCATCAACTATATTGACACCATCTATAGGGAAGAACACGTATTTAAGTAAGAAATACCAAACCGACAGGTCGAAAAGCCCCAACCCGACAACGATAAACCCCATGACAGAGCCTGATGCAAACGCAACACGCAATCCCTTGTTAAGTCCTTCAGAAGCGGCTTGAGCCGTTCTCGCGTTGGCAGATGTGGCGATTTTCATGCCCAAAAATCCTGCCGTCCCCGAGAACAGACCACCCGTGAGGAAAGCAAACGGTGTGAAAACGTTAAGTAAGCCGAAAAACGACATTACCCCCAAAACCACAACCATAATCCCAAAGAAAACAGCAACGCCGGTATATTGGCGTTTAAGAAACGCCCCCGCGCCCTCGCGGACCGATTTTGCTATTTCTTTCATCTTGTCAGTCCCCTCTGAGAACTTAAAGACACTCTTTGCCTGAAGCGCGGCGAAAAGCAACGCCAAAAGCGCCCCCGCCGGGGCAAGAAAGAACATTAACTCATTGAAATTGAATTCCATAATAATGAAAACCCTCCTTTTATTTTACCAATATAAGGACATTATAACATAATTTTAAAAGGCAGTCAATCTATTTTGAAAAAATGTTTGGCGATTTGTGTAAGCTTTAAAAAGAACTCTTATTTTTATCTAAATATAAAAACTTGACAAGCTCTAATTAATATGTTAAAATAAAGAAAATTTATTTGGGGGAAATATATGATTTGGCGGCAGAATACAGCTTACCCGTAATGATTCACCATAACATTGCAGAGCATTATAGAGATGAACTCATTTATTTAGAAGAAATGCAACGAGCACTCGCGCATAACAGAAACACAAACATCATTTGGGCGCACGTGGGAATTTCGCGGCGCATTGAAATCCCGGATTTGATTGAAGTTACACGTGAGTTGTTAACAGAAAACAATAATCTCTATTATGATATTTCATGGATTGTGTTTGAGGAATATATTCTCACAGATTTAGAAGGTTGGGCCGCGCTTATTACCGAGTTCCCCGAACGCTTTATGGTTGGCAGCGACATTGTGGGACACTGGGACAGATATGCGGAAGAAATAACGAAATTTCATACGCTTTTAGAGCTTTTAGATGATGAAACGGCGCAGATGTTAGCCGCAAAAAACATTGTCGACTTAGTGAAAATAGCGGAAAACGGGACCGAAAAAAGAAGGGAGAACCCACCTGTTTTCGCCGAAAATGTACCGACTTCAAATAGCACAGATAACACAGAAAATAGCTTATCAAGCAGCACGATTACTGTTCCCCCAACAGACCAAGAAAACACTTCACCCACTGTTTCAAATGTATTGATAATAATAGCTATAATTTTTTCTG
Organism: Oscillospiraceae bacterium; assembly: GCA_009777445.1. Classification (GTDB taxonomy): domain Bacteria; phylum Bacillota; class Clostridia; order Oscillospirales; family Ruminococcaceae; genus Ruminiclostridium_E. Next base: position 12,881 of record WRLV01000034.1, read on the forward strand.
CTGTTGCCGCCTTGATTTCTTTAATCACGCTTTTTATAGTCAGCAAAAAAGCAAAGCATGTAAAGTTTAAAGAGTAAACACCACCGCCCGGCACATAAGTGTCGGGCGGTGTAGCTATCATAAATTTAAATCCGTCCGCGCAAGCGGACACCACAATTGTCAATTGTCAATTGTACATTGTCAATTGTTCGTCAATTGCAAAACAACCACCTCATTCGGGTTTAAAAAGCGTGGTATTCCTCTTGTGTTTCGGGTTAGGCCTGCGCTTATGATTAGTCTTTTGTTGTCTAATATATACTCACCCCCGAAATATTTCGGGAAAAAGCCTTGTCCGCTGGCGTAGAGAGCGGCGTTGAACATCGGGAACGCCGCCTGCCCCCCGTGGGTGTGCCCGCTTAACATCAAGTCAAATTTTGTCCGTTTGAACACCTTTAGAAACTCGGGCTTGTGTTGAAGCAGAATATTATATCCACGTGCGTCTGCCATTTGGTTTATTTTGAGATATTGTCGCCTAAATTCTTTCTTGCCTGTTGACACATCGTCAACGCCGAACAAGCCAATGTTTCCGGGGAGTTTAACTCCTTTGCCGTCTAATACGCGAATACCGAGTGACTTCAACGTCTCTTTTATTTCGTTGGCTTTTTTCTTAGACTTACGGCGTTTTTTGCCGGTAATGAGATATTCGTGATTGCCCGTAACAAAAAAGCAGGGATACCGCGCACTCAACGCCGACATAAGCTGATATGAGCGGGTGTTATCAAACCTGTCGTCAACCATATCGCCCGACATTACAACTATGTCGGGTTTTTGTTTCGCTATGCAGTCTAACAACATTTTCTGCTCTTTTCCGTAGCTCACACTATGCAAATCCGCTAAAAGAACTATCGTAGTATTTTTTTTGATTTTGCTGCTTTTAATAACGTGTCTTGTAACCTTCAGCTTAGCATAAAAGAATAGGTAAATTAACATTCCAACCAAAAAAATTATTATCTTCAAGCTTTTTCACCTCGTATTTTGTTTATTTTAGCATACATTATTTTGAGGTATATTATACATAAAACAAGGGTGACAGTTTCGGCGATGGGGAATGACCACCAAACAAACGCCGCCCCTAACGTGTTCGTCAAGATATAGGACATCGGGATTATAACCAAAAACTGCCGCACAACCGATGCCGACATGCTTAAAACACCGCGCCCCAAAGCTTGGCATACCGCCAACGAGACTATATTGAATCCAGCGAAAATATAACAAAGACTTAAGATTCTCAAAGCCGGAATGCCAATCTCTAACATCTGTGGTGAGGCGTTAAAAATCAGTAAGAGCCGTTCGGCAAAAAACGACATAACCGCAAGCCCCGAGAGCATTATAACAACGGCGTAAGTGATTGCAAGCTTAATTGCTTTTTTTATGCGCTTTTTAAAGCCCGCGCCATAATTATACGCAATGATTGGAATAAGCCCGTTGTTCATTCCAAAAACCGGCATATAAATAAAACTTTGAAGCCGAAAATAAACCCCCAAAACAGCCGCCGCGCTCTCTGAAAAGTTGATTAAAATATTGTTAAGGGTGAACAGCATGAAAGCCCCCGAAAAGTCCATTATAGCAGACGGCGCGCCCACTTTATAAATTCGCTTGACTATAGCGGCATACGGCAGAATATTTTTAATTTTAAGCCTTATATCGCTGTTAAATTTTAAGTTAATAATCAATGCGACGATTGCGGCGACACACTGTGCAATTACACTCGCCAACGCCGCCCCACGAACGCCCATGGCGGGAAGCCCTAAGTTTCCGAAAATTAAAACCCAATCCAAAAAAATGTTTAAGACTGCCCCCGTGATTTGGCAAATCATTGAATATGCCGTTCGCCCCGTTGCCTGGAGCAGTTTCTCAAAGACAATCAAGAAAAATATTCCAAATGAAAATCTGGTGGTAATGGCAAGATATTCGCGCCCTAACTCTATTATTTGGGGATTGTCTGTTTGCGTTTCATAATAGAGTTGCGCGCAGAAAATCCCGAAAGAAAGAACAACCAAATAACCGATAAGTGTCAGGAAAATTGCATTCGCTGCCACCTTATCGGCCTCTTCAAATTTTTTCTCGCCCAAACGTTTTGAAAGAAGCGCGTTTATACCGACACCCGTTCCCGAATTAATTCCGATAATCACTATGTGAATCGGGAAAAATAGGGTCACCGCAATCAAAGCTTCTTCGCTTATTTGCGCGACAAAAAAGCTGTCAACAATATTATACATTGCCTGAATAATCATAGACACCATCATCGGCAACGCCATCGTCACCAACAACCGATTAACCGGCATAACCCCCATTTTATTTTCAGAGGGCACTTTTACATCCAAACTTTTATTATTCATAATATACCATTTTATACTAAAACCCCAAATAAGTCAAGCCCTATTTGAATACAATTCACGCCTTTAAAGCCTCAACCCCCCACAAACGTAAGAAAAGAAGGTATTGCGCTTTGTGGGAATTTATGTTATACTTATATTTAGCTGATAGCGAGTTAAAAAAACCATAAAATTTAAAGGAGAAAAAAACGGCTATGAAATTTTCAAGAATAACGGCATTGGCGGTTGTCACGGCATTGTTTTTAAGCCTGACGGTTGCCTGTGAAACGGCTCAAGAGCCAAACAATGTTTCCGACACAGATGAAAACGGCAGTGTGAGCCAAACGACTGACACCGGCGAAAACACACAATCAGACAGCTTAGACTTAAACGCTGACATTAAAGGGGCAACCGAACATACGAGTGAACTCAATCACTCATGTTATGAGCATTTAGACTTCAACGATGAGCGAGAGTTTGAAAAAGCACAAAGAGGTTTAATTGCCGCGCCCGAACAATTAGAAATACACGATAGTGAAGGCAAATTGGTTTACAGCCAAAAGGCGTTTGAATTTGTTAAAGACACCGAATCGCCCGACACAGCTAACCCGAGTTTGTGGCGGCACACTCAACTTAATCACAATTACGGGCTGTATGAGGTTACAGAAGGCATTTATCAAGTTCGTGGTTATGACTTAACCAATTTTACCTTTATAGAGGGTGAAACGGGTTGGATTGTTTTTGACACGGGAACAACCGTTGAAACTATGCAGGCGGCTTTGGCTTTCATAAATGAAACTCTCGGCGAAAGACCGGTTGTTGCTGTTATTGTAAGCCATTCTCACGGCGACCATTACGGTGGGCTTAGAGGTGTTGTAAGCGAAGAACAACTCTTATCGGGTGAAATCCCCATAATCGTTCCCGAAGGCTTTGAAAAAGCCGCAATCAGCGAAAACCTATACGCCGGTTCGGCTATGTTCAGACGGGCGTTTTATCAATACGGTTACCTGCTTCCACCCCCCGGCCCGCAAAGCAAGCTTGCTATAGGCTTGGGTACCGAAACACCGGACGGTTTTAATTCATACTTAGCCCCGACAGACCATATAACATACACCGGCGAAACACGGACTATTGACGGCGTTGAGATGGTTTTCCACATGACCCCCGGGACGGAAGCTCCTGCTGAAATGAACACCTGGTTCCCTGCTAAAAACGCGCTTTGGATGGCTGAAAACTGTGTAGGCACATTGCACAACCTTTATACCTTGCGTGGCGCACAGGTTCGCGACGGTAACACCTGGGCTTATTATTTAATGGAAGCTCTCACGCTGTACGGCGATGATGTAGAGGTAATCTTCCAGTCGCACAACTGGCCTTGTTGGGGTAACGAGGAAATCAAAGACTATATGATTGGGGCAGCGGCGGTTTATAAATTCATAAACGACCAATCTTTGATGTATATAAATCAGGGCTATACATCAGCAGAAATAGCAGAAATCATCACCTTACCCGATGTTTTAGAGCAACAATGGCATACACGCCCCTATTACGGCACCTATAAGCACAATGCCAAAGCTGTTTATCAAAAATACATGGGGTGGTATAGCGGCAATCCGGCAGACCTTGACCCACTTCCTCCCACCGAAAGAGCTAAAAAGTTTGTCGAATATTTAGGCGATACCGACAAAGTTTTAGAGTTAGCGAAACGAGATTTTGACAACGGCGAATATCGTTGGGTGGCAGAAATTATGTCGGTTTTAGTTTTCGCCGACCCGACTAATATGCAAGCGCGCTATTTAGGGGCTGATGCGTTAGAGCAGTTAGGTTATCAATCAGAAGCAGGAACGTGGAGAGCGACATATTTAACAGGCGCGCAAGAGTTGCGCAACGGTGTTTCACCCGAAGTTGCCGAAAGACGTTCACGTGGTTCGGGCGATATAACCCGCTCTTTAGAGCCGTATATGGTATTTGAGTATTTGGGAATTCGCCTTGACTCGAATGCGGCGCAAGACATAAATCTCAAAGCAAACATAAACTTAACGGGCGATAAATCATACCTGTTGACTGTTAAATCGGGCGTTATTCTTTATCAAGAGAATGTGAGCGATGAAAACGCCGATGTAACAATCACCATGCCGCGACAAGCAGTTTCACTGCTCACTGTTCCCAACTTAGGTGAGGGTAATGAGTCAGAGCAAGTCGCTCAAATGAACGCGGTAGTCACTATCGATGGCGACAAGGAAGCGTTCATGGAAATATATAAACACTTAGTGGAATTTGACACAGGGTTTAATGTTATAGAGCCCTAAATCAAGATTATTAAAACAAGGATGGAATTTAGCATGAAATTTAGCATGAAAAAAATAACAGCGATTTTAATTGCATTTGCGTTGTCTGTTTCGGTTTTGACGGCTTGCGAGGGTGGGCAAACAAACGAACAGGTCGAAAATGCCGGCGACATTGAAAATATAAGTCAAACACATTCCGAAAATAATGAAATGGAAACAGAAATGAGCGACGAAGAAATTATCGAAACCGCTCTCACGGCATATAAGTATGCAATACCTTTGATTATGATGGATTTAACTAAGAAAAGCACGACAAACATGAATCCTGCACGCTTAGCAGCAAGCGCGCCGCTCAATCAGTTTTTCCATGCAAAAACGCCTCCCCCTGCTGAAGAAAAGACAGTTGTAAGGCTTAATATCGACACGCTTTATTCTTTGGCTTTCTTGAGAATATTTGACGAGCCTATTATAATGGAAAAGCCGAAAACCGATGTCTATTGTTCAGTATCTGTTTTAGATGCGTATTCAAACAGCGCGGCTGTTTTAGGTACGGGCGGCATGGACGATGGTGAGGCGGCAGTTTATGCTTTTTGCAATCCGAGCTTTGACGGCGATTTGCCCGATGGCGTTGTTCAGATTGATGTCCCGACTGATATTGTTTGGGTTGCCGCCAGAACAAGCCACGAAAACACTCCGGACTCTCTTGCTAAGGCACATGCAGCACAAGAGCAATTTTCATTAATACCGCTTTCAGAGTATGGCAATGAGGATTATATTTTGCCTGAAGGTGAATTTAATGAGGAATATGTTTTCGTCCCACTTCAAAAGTTGTTCTCATTGAGCATCGATGAGTTTTTCAACTCTTTCAATGAATTAGCGGTGAAAAACCCCGGAACAGTGCAGGACGCGCCCTATTTAGAAGAGTTCTCGAAAATAGGAGTCGGCCCCGGGCTTGAGTTTAACATTGACGGTTTTTCAAGCGAGGTTCAGACTGCTTTAAACGCCCTTCCCGGGCAGGTTATGGCGAACTTGATGAACAACGACCCCAACGCCGAGGGTTCGATTTACGCAAAGTCTTTCCACACCGTAAATAACTGGATGTTCCCCGATGCCTCTATAGCAGATTTTGGGACGGACTATGACTTCCGCGCCCTTATCGCCGTCATCTTATTTGGCGCGAACCCTGTAGAAATGGCTGTATATCCGGGTTGCAACGTTGACATTAATAATAATCCGTTAAACGGGAACAATAACTACACCATGCGTTTTGAGCAGGGGGAACTTCCGCCGTTCTTAGAAAACGGCTTCTGGTCAATCACCCTATATGATGCGAGTGGGTTTTTATATCCGAACCCACAAGAAAAACAGGGAATCAGAAACATCGACCCATTAGTTGTTGACTCTGACGGTTCAGTTACAATCTACCTGCAAAACGAGTCACCGGGCGGTGATTTAGAGGCGAACTGGTTGCCCGCCCCTAAAGAAGAATTCACATTGACGTTGAGAGTATATCTGCCCGACGAGTCGGTGACAGATTTTTCATGGAAACCGCCATATGTTGTCAGTTGACAGTTGACAATTGAGAGTTTAGAGTTATGGTGTCGCCTTGCGGCGACGGATTTGAAATTATAACAGCTACACCGCCCGATGGTTTTTGTTGGGCGGTGGCTTTTTGTTGGAATGTCTTTGTGTAAATGGGTGAGGGTGGGTTGGGGAGAGGGGCGTTTTATTTTAAACTTTCACTCTCCACTCTCAACAACTGCAGCATAAGCAAAAATCTTATTCTCTAACGCCAACATAGCTTCATCGCGCAAAATACCTAACGCCCGATATTTAGGCAACATTTCAAGCAATTCTTCCGGCGTGATTCCTGCTTCGCGGTAGGCTTCGGGTTTGTTATGATAAACCCAACCCATTGAATAAGATGTATCATTTTTAAGAATTAAACAAAAGTCTTCTCTAAAATCTTCATAATCACTTAGCTCATAATAAGCCTTATAAAGAACTGTAAAATTAAAAATACGTTGACTATAAATTGTCTCATGCGTTGTTTCCCCTAACGGCAACGGCATAGACATGTCTCGCTCATAGCCGCATATATCCATGACATTCAAATCCGAATCCATCATTTGAGAGTAATGAAATAAATTATATTCAACTATATCAAGAAAAGTATCATGAAGCCAAATAATGTCTCGAGATTTATTTAGTGAACGTAAAATTTCTTCCGCTGTAAGCGCGGCGTTTTTGTAATCATCAGCAGTGTGATAATACAACCATTCGGGCGTGTAATAATGCACACCTTTTGCAATAGAATAATCACTGATGAAAGCATTTAATATTCGCTCCTCGTTCATTGAAATAATAGCTTCTATTTGACTATCCGAATAAAACGGGAGTGACTCAATATGTTCATAGTTACTTTGGGTTTTATAAGCATCTATTATTTCGCTGTCACTTTCCACAACTGAAAGATTGCTATTATTATTAAACGCTTCAATAATGTCTTTATCACTAAAATTATCTTTAAATTCAAGTAAAAAGCTATAAAAATTATTATTCTCTGCTAATCTTGTTATAATTAAATTTTGATTATTTCTACTTGAAAAATGCGGTTTAAAACCATTCACTTCTAACCATTTATCATAATCATCTGAGTTAATTTCCTCTTCTAATTTATTAGGTGTTTCGCTTATTATTGGAAACGGAACCCAAATAAACATTAGCGATGTTGGTATCCCACCGGCACCTCTTAGAATTATATCAGGTAATTCTTTTATATATAAACTTTCAACTTCTTCTATTTCAACGGGAGCTTGAATAATATTATGACTAACCTCATCATTTTCATCAGTTTCTTCAATAGCAGTTGTAATAACAGGTTCAATTATTGAGGTAGAGGATGCTTCTGACGTATCAGAAGCATCCTGCCTATAATCATAAGCGAGACAAGAACATAAAAGCAATGAAGCCGCAAGACTAATTATTCCAATAAGCCGCTTTATCGTTTTCATCGGTTGGTTTCCTCCAAACTTTATCATTGAAAATTTTGTCGGGTGAATTGCTCCAGAAGGGAAGTTTTTTGTCAGAGGGTGCGTTTTTGTTAGTAAAAACAATTTTCTGATTTCCGGGATTTGTGATTTTTTGTTGGAATGTCTTGTGGAAATGGGTGAGGGTGGGTTGGGGAGAGGGGAGTTTTATTTTAAACTCACTGCTCTTCTTCATTGCCGTGTTCGGTTTTTTGTGTATTATCTAAGCCTTCAAAATGATGAGATACAATACAATTCGGCAACGCTAATCGAATTTCCGCAACCTGCTCATCATTAAGCGAAGTGGCGTGTACTAATAGATACTCTAATTTAGATAGTTTTTTTAATGTATCAACATCATTAATTTTATTCCACCCAATACTCAATTCTCTTAGATTTGGCAGGTATTCTAAAACGCTGATGTCGATGATTTTGTTACTATTCAGACTTAATATTTCCAGGTTTGATAAATTTTTTAAGCCACTAATATTTTCTATTTCATTTACGGTTAAATTCAACTCTCTCAAATTTAACAAATCTTCTAAAGGGGTAATGTCGCTAATTTTATTTGTGTACAAATTTAATTTTTCAAGATTGTTCATATGTCTTAAAGGTTCAATATCTAAATCTGTAAGCGACAAATCACTTAAATCAAGCTCTTTCAATTCTGTGCTGTATTTTTCATTTTTTATGATTATATATGAAATTGTCTCTTCAGTTTCTTCTAATTTTTCCTCTTCAAAAATAGCAACATCAACAACAGGACCCGGAAGTTCCTCAGAACTTCCGGTTTGCCTGTTGGCTGAACATGCGGTTAAAAGGAGAACAAATGCTATTAATAAGCCCTTTTTCATATTACCCTCCATTATCCCAAAAAAGTGAATTTTGTGTTAGGAAAAAACGTTAGTGGGTCAAAAGTGTTTGAAAGAGTAAAAATACCCCCATTGTATGTGTCAATGTTGTTTACGTCAAAGTGTAGATGGACAGGATATTGCATTGACCCATCAACTCCCGTACCTGATACAAACCCCAATGGCGTTGTGAAATGAACTCTCTGGTCTTTTTCAACTAACAACTTGCTATTCAGATGTAAATATCTAACAGTGTATCCGTTGTCAAGCTTTATTGCCACCATATATCCGGCTCCGAAATAAAGACCGCTATAAAGTACCGTCCCACTACCGACACTGTAGACTGTAAGTCCGCTCGCTGCACTATCTGTGGTGGTAGTCTTGTTTGTTATGTCGAGACCCTTATGGTTTGCGTGGTATCCTTGCGAAATGTTCACAGCCATTTGGTTTCCCCTAAACATATAAATCCACTCGCCCCCCAAAGCCTTTTCAACAGCTTCTTTATCTGCGTGTTCAAATGGAATATAGGCAGATTTCCCTGAAATTTTGGTTTGCACCCAGTGTTTCCCGTCACAAAAAAGAATTCTGTATATTTCATACGGTTCAGAGATGTTTTCCGAGAACCGCCTGCCAAAATATTTTCTTTCAGTAGAAGGTTTCCAATAGTACGCGAATCTGGCACCTTTAGTTGAAGCCTTTACGGGTTGTTTTGTGAAATCCTTAATCGTGTAGACTTTAACTCCAACGGTTACTCGTTTTACAACCATTCCCCTTGGGGTTTTATACTCAAATTTCAGCTTATAAATTCCGGGTTCTGTTGCTTTAAAGAAAACTTTGCCGAACTCGTCAATCCTCACCTTAGCATGCTCCAAATTATTATAAGTTACATTCATGCAGAAACACCTTCTTTCTCAATTGTTACTTTCACGTCATTCCCATTGCCGGTTCTGATAGTAAAATGTCCAAGCTGTGACTCGTAGTCATAATCTGCAAACAACTCATCACCAAAATCTAAGTCAAAAATCCTACCGTCCTCTTCGTTTCCTAAATCATACCCCCTATGTTCCTTCCCCATCGTAGAAAAATAAGTAATCCCCTTCTCAATCCCCTCACTCTCAAGCACCTCATCGCCCTCAACAACCGGCATAAACGCCGTCCTTATATTATACTTGTTTTCGTTCACTAAGTCAAGCTCCATCATGTGAGAATTTCCTGAAAATGTGTGAATGCAAGATTCGGCAATCATGAACTTGCGCCCGACGTGTGGCA
>WRLV01000035.1 GCA_009777445.1 Oscillospiraceae bacterium
CAGAAATGCGGTCTATTAAATTTAATCTCATTCCAAATTTTAAGCCAATTATCAGCTCTCCCATACTCATTACGGTGATGCTTGTTTCCTGTTCGATCCATGCATCCAATGCGACTGCGGTTCCTTTGCTCCCCCTTTTTATAAAAGATTTGGCCCTGAGCGCTTCCCAGGTGCCCACATTTGTTGGTTCCAGCACAGGAATTGTATTGGGAGTCGGAGCCGCGTTCACTGCTCTGGCGGCAGCCCTTGTAGGCAGGTTTTCTTCCCGGATAGGGTATTGGAAGACCCTTTTTTACTTTCTTTTTGCAGGGGCCATAATGACAATTCCACAGGCCTTTGTAAGCAATATTTTTCAGCTCACTGTACTCAGGGCCATGTCCTCGTTTTTTATTGGCGGAACAATTCCGGTTATTAATGCCCTGATTGCTATTTCCTCGGAAAAGGAACATCAGGGAACCATCTATGGAGTTAATGCTTCGGTAAATTCTGTAGGTGGGGCTTTGGGGCCCATGATCGGATCAGCAGTAGCCATTGGGAGCAACAGGGCAGTTTTTTTGGCTGCAGCTCTTATTCTTGGTTTATCCGCATGGAATGTAAAACGACGCACGCCCCAAGCTTCCTGAAGGGGATGTGTTTATTGCCGGCCTAATGCTCTTGTAAAATTCACCAATACAATAACTCTGTTATCGCCAATCAGGACCAAAATCGATTTCATCCTCCCAATCGTCATAAAGAGCATCCAAAATATCAAGTCCTTCGTAACCCCAATCGTCATCATCATCGTAATCCCAAAAGTCATCCTCCCAAAGAACATCATCGTAATCACTGCCAACCGCGTTATTAGACACCCCCGAAGGCAAGGGCAACGGCACATCAACGTCAGTGCTTTCACCCGTGACATTCCGGATAGTCTCCATAACCGCAACAAAAGATGTATACGGTGTCATTATGTTGTACTTTAACCCGAGTTCGGTTATGACTTCTTTCGGCACGCCATGTTCGGCAATGTCGTTGCGAGTTATATTGTCTGTGTTATCATAATCCGTGAATCTTTCTATTTTCTTGCGTGCCCACAAATATTTAAGCGCATTGTTTGACTCTAAGGGTTTGACTTCGGAAAGGTCGATGTTTTGAGCAAAGTCAGAACTCCCGGTTTTACCGACAATCTGTACCGAACCGTTGGGCGAGCCTCGCCATTTACCTGTCAAGACAATAGGTTTTTGTGCGAAAAGCACGGAAAATCCACCCGGCGGCTCTAAGTCATATACGTTAAAGCCGCTGTATGATATTTCAATATCCCTTAAAATCGGCGTGCTGATGTATGAGCGAAAAAGTGCGGTAGCTTCGGGAATATCCTTAGGACCTGTCACCACAAAAGCTTCGCCCGCGCCCGCATTTGCCATGCCTTCAATCAAATAGCGATTAGTCCCTTCTCCCACACCAAAGGCAAAGAAATTTGTATTATCTTGACTGTTCCGGATTTCTTTGATGTTTTCAAAGACCGCTCGCTCAGTGTCGATATATCCATCAGTTAAGACAACAACGCTCCTCGAATGGGTGTTTTCGTCCATTGGAATGTCAAGCGTGGTTTTAACAGCCATCGCCAATTCTGTGCCACCGCCGCCAAAACTACGATTAATCAAATTTATCGCTCTGCCAATATTTTCCTCTGTACCTCTCACCGATTTTGGAGACATTCGGGTTGCTCTGCTGTCGAATAAGACTAAATTAAAAGAGTCTATGCTTCTAAGTTCAGTAAGGAAGTTCTTCAAAAGTTCCTTTGATGTATCAAGCGGAAATCCGGACATAGAACCCGATGTGTCAAAAATAAAGATATATTCGCGCGGCGGTAATCTTTCAACCCTCGGGCGTTCCGGCGGTTGGACCATCAACATAAAGAAGTTTTCTTCCTCGCCGTCCAATAGCATTAATCCGCTTTCAATCCCCTGCCCTGCAAGTTTATATTGCAGTATAAAGTCACGGTTGCCGGCGAAATCTTCAGGTTCGGCAAGAGTTATTTGCGTGGTTGAATCGTCAAGTTTAGCAACATTAACCTTGTGCGATTTGCTCTGTGCATGTGTCAGAGGTATTCCTGCCGAAATATTAACGGTGATATTATATTTTTCATCGGGAGTTTCACCCTCACTTAGATATGGAATCGCTACCCTTCCACCGGAATTTCCTCCCTCTGTTCCACCGGAATAACGCGGTCCGACAACGGTTGGAAAGACAAATTCATAAACACTGTCGGTCGGGACAATGAACTCAGTATAATGTAACTCAATAATCACGACATCTTGCGGCATAATATTCGCAACACTCATAGAAAAGACGTTCGGTCTTTCTTGCTCTAATAAAGATGCGCTCTGCCCTGCTTCACGCGCCCGCTCAAACTCCTGCCTTGCTTGTTGACGTTCTCTAATTTGCGCTGTTATGACATCATCGCCGATTTGCATTTTCATGCCATGTACAGCGGCTCTTGTGGAAGCGGGAAATACATACTGTGCGTTTATTGGCTGTGCTCCCAAATTTTGATAGGTCTGAGTAAGATAAACATCGGCAATTACTCCGTTTATCGAAACTTTGACATCGGTTTCTTTCAATGGAAAACTGTCTAACGCAGGGTCGTCCCCTTCTATAAAAAAGTAAGGGGAAAGACTTACATCACTGTCATCAATGTTTTCAGCAGAAAAAATCGTTGTAGTGAAAGCTGTAAACGCTAAGCTAAGACTCAATGCTAAAGAAATAATTTTCATTTTATAACCATGCCCTTTCTGCACAATAAAATCAACGTCTTTTATAGTATTTAAGTTTTATTATCCAACTCAATAATTCCCCGCAACAATCTCAAAAAAGCTTTGTGGGTGAGCGCACACCGGGCAGCCGCCGGGGGCGTTTTTTCCGCTGTGTTCGTGACCGCAATTTCTGCAAACCCAAACCTGCTCATCGTCTTTCTTGAAAACTTTGTCTTCTTGTATGTTTTTCAAAAGAGCAAGGTATCTTTTTTCATGCTCTTTCTCGATTTTGCCGACAGCCTCAAACAAATAGGCAATTCTGTCAAAGCCCTCTTCCTTGGCTTCCTCTGCCATTTTGGCGTACATATCGGTCCATTCGTGGTTTTCGCCTGATGCCGCTGCTTTTAAATTGGCAATTGTGTCCGGCATTTTGCCGTCATTCAGCAGTTTAAACCAAATTTTCGCGTGTTCTTTTTCATTTTCGGCAGTTTGAATAAAAAAGTCGGCGACCTGTTCATAGCCCTCTTTTTTTGCAACTGATGCATAATACGTGTACTTATTTCGCGCCTGCGACTCCCCTGCAAAGGCTTGCATTAAATTAGCCTCGGTTTTAGTTCCTTTCAAGTTTAACATTTTTAGTCTCTCCTTTTTTTATAAATTTTTGGATAGCAGCGAAACTTTGTTCGCTCATATCGTGCTCAATTTTACAAGCATCATGTAATGCCGTTTGCTTGTCTACCCCTAACGAAATCAGCCAGTCGGAAATAATTGTATGTCGTTCATACATAGTTTTGGCGATTTTGCGCCCCTCATCTGTCAAGGTTATATGCCCGTCACTGTCTGACACAATCAGCCCACTTTCACGCAATTTTCTCATCGCAACGCTGACACTGGGCTTTGAAAATCCGAGCTCATTCGCAACATCAACAGAGCGCACCGGTTTTTGCCCGTGACTTAACATTAAAATTGCTTCTAAATAATTTTCAGCTGATTCTTTCACTTTTTCAAAAACGTCCTTTCAGAAACACGCTTATATTTGCCCTGTAAGATAACGCTCAAATTCCCTCTTATCTTGACAGCGTTCAAGCGCGTCGGCTTTGTTGATAATCCCTTGCCTTGTGAGGTTTGCCAAATTTTGGTCAAGGGTGAACATTCCCCTTGCCCTACCTGTGGAAATCATATTTGGTATTTGGAATGTCTTTCCGTCTCTGATTAGCGCGGCAATAGCCTCGGTATTGGTCATAAGCTCAAGGCAAGCTACCCTGCCCTTCCCGTTAGCCGTTGGAACAAGTGTCTGCGAGACTACACCCACTAAGTTATTCGCCAACTGCGAGCGACACTGCCCTTGAGAGTGAGGTGGATAAACGTCAATAATACGGTCAAGCGTTTCGGCTGCCCCCGTGGTGTGAAGCGTTGACATAACAAGGTGCCCCGTTTCAGCGGCGGTAACTGCTGAGTTTATAGTCTCGAAGTCCCTCATCTCACCCACGAGTATAACATCAGGGTCTTCACGAAGGGCGGCTCTCAACGCCCCCGCAAACGAGACAACATCGGCGTGAACCTCTCTTTGGTTTACCATCGATTGCTTATGGGTATGTATATACTCAATCGGGTCTTCAATCGTGATAATGTGCGAATTTTTGTTGCGGTTAATATGGTCAACCATTGCGGCAAGGGTGGTGGATTTACCCGAACCGGTAGGCCCCGTCACCAACACTAAACCACGCGGTTGTAGTGAAAAATCAGCAAGTAATGGGGGCAATTTCAAGTCAGTAAGAGTCGGAATGTCATTCCTCAATAAACGAAGGGCAACAGCGTGATAACCCCTTTGGCGGTAAACGTTGACCCTGTGTCTCATTCCCGATACGCTGACGTATGAAAAGTCGGCATCCTCGCCCTTTTGAATGATTTGCTTTTGGACTGCTGTGGTGATTGCATTTATTACGTTTATTATAACCGGCTCAGTGCAATCGGGGTAGCCCCCCATTTTAGAAATTTTGCCGCGTATACGCATCATAGGCGGCAGTCCGGCGGTAAAATGCACGTCGGAAGCATCTAAATCCCTCGCCTCGTCTAATATCGAGTTAATTTCAATATCTCTCATACAGAAAAATCCTTTCTACACACTATAGGTTGCTTTGACTAATTCGTCCATTGAGGTTTTGCCTTCTTTTACCATTTCCGCCACGTTATGGCGCAATAGTTTAGTGCCGTTTTTGATTGCCATTTCTTCAATTTCCCCTGCCGTTCCGCCTGCCGAAATTACTTCTTTTATCGCGCTGTTGGTGACAATAATTTCGTGTATAGCGGTTCTGCCCTTATACCCGGTGATGCTACATTCGCGACAGCCGCCTTGCAACGGCTCATAAATTTCAATCGGCTCTTTGATTCCTATCAACCTTAAATCAGCAGGGTCGTCAACCATTTTCTTAACCTTGCAGGTCGGGCAAAGTAGCCTTACCAACCTTTGCGCGACAACGCCGATAAGAGAGCTTGCCACCATATAAGGGGCAACTCCCATATCACAAAGACGCAAAATCGTCCCGGAGGCATCGTTGGTGTGAAGTGTTGATAACACAAGGTGCCCCGTGATTGCCGCACGTATTGCTATGTCGGCAGTCTCGCCGTCGCGAATCTCACCCACCATTATAACATCAGGGTCTTGACGAAGAAGTGACCTCAACGCCGCCGCAAATGTCAGTCCTGCCGGCGCGTTAATTTGAACCTGGTTAATTCCGTCCATCTTTTTCTCAACCGGGTCTTCAACCGTCACAAGGTTAACTTTAGGAGAATAAAGCGCGCCCAATGTTGCATAAAGCGTAGTAGATTTACCCGAACCCGTGGGCCCCGTAACCAACATAACGCCGTGAGGACAGCGAATAATCGACTTGAACATCTCATAGTTATATTCAGTCATACCAAGCTCTGTTACCGGTCTCGCCTTTTCGTCACCGGTCGCCAAAAGACGAAGCACTGCCTTTTCCCCATAAACAGCAGGTATAGTCGAAATACGCAAGTCAAGGTTGGTGCCATCAACAACCGTTCCCGCCCTGCCGTCTAACGGTATACGCCGCTCGGCTATATTCATAGCCCCGATAATTTTCAAACGGGTAATAAGTGCCTGGTGCGCTTGAACTTTAACAGTCATCGCTTCAACCAATTCCCCGTCAATACGCATACGAATACGTGTGCGGTCTTTAAACGCCTCGATGTGAATATCCGATGCCCCTCTTCTGAACGCCGTCTCGATAAGCTGATTGACAAGCCGAACAACCGGCGCGTTATCGACTCTTTCATCGCTCGCCGCCTGTTCAGCCTGCGCTTTGGTTGCTTTTGTATCGTGATATTCTTTGTTGAGGTCGTCAACCACACCCGAAACATTCGATTGAGAATAAATACGCCCAATCGCTTCCATAATCGATGAACGTGTCGCCAACATGGGATAAATTTCCATCCCGGTGGTGATTTTAAGCTCTTCAAATATAAAGAAGTTAATCGGGTCGTTTGTCGCAACATAAAGCCGCCCGTGACTTACTTTATATCCAATACAGATATGCTTTTTGGCTAATGCCTCAGGAATTTTCTTTGCTGATTCAACATCAATTTTCGTGGTAGTTAAATCAACAAAAGGCACTTTCAAGCGCGTTGAAAGCGCGTGAAGTAATTGCGTTTCAGACACATAGCCCAACTTTAACATGAAATCACCTATTTTCATGTTATCGGGATTGTCTTTGGGATTCTTTTGTTTCTCAAGCGCGCTGTTCAACTGCTCTTTTGTAATAAAGCCGCTTTCCAACAAAATATCGCCGATTCTTATGTTTTGTGTAGTATTAGGTTTCATAAGCCACCTTCTTTAAATTTTATTTGCATTTTTTTTTGTTATATGGTATATTATTAATAACAAATTTAAATATGGAGGAATTTTAACGTGGAAACTGTTGTATTTGAAATTATAATCTGTTTTCTCTTCTTTGCGTTGGGGGCGGCAACGGGAAGTTTTCTCAACGTTGTAATTATGCGTTCAATCAAAAAAGAGAGCTTTACCAAGGGTCGCTCGCACTGC
This sequence comes from Oscillospiraceae bacterium, assembly GCA_009777445.1. Lineage (GTDB taxonomy): Bacteria > Bacillota > Clostridia > Oscillospirales > Ruminococcaceae > Ruminiclostridium_E. Next base: position 6,799 of record WRLV01000035.1, read on the forward strand.
CCTTTCTGCGCTCAAACACTTAAAGCCAAAGAACTTATTCCTATTTTCAGCTTTTTGTTTCAGGGTGGAAGGTGTCGCAACTGTAAAGAGAAACTTTCGTTTCAATACCCAATCGTTGAGACTTTGACAGCGTTCGCCTTCGTGTGGGCGTACTGTGAGTTCGGGCTTTCGATTCGCCTTGCATTCGCGCTGATTTTATTCGCGGTACTTATAGAGTTGAGCGTTAACGACCATAAAACGGGCGAAATTCCCTATCACTGTAGTATTATCATAGCAGGGTTGGGGGTAATTGCGTTTGTGATGTCCTTTTTCAACTATTCTATTCATGAGACGTTTTGGTATGAACACATCATCGGTTTATTCATTATCTCTGTGCCTTTCATGCTCCTCGCCTTCTTCGGGGCTATGGGCGGCGGTGATGTTCACCTTATGGCGGCGGCGGGGTTGTTGCTTGGGTGGGCGATTGTTCCGTCTGCGTTGATTGGCTTCTTTGTCGGGGCAATAGCGGGTGTAATCATAAAACTCTCCACAAAATCGGGAATTATAAGGTTCGGTCCCTATCTCTCCATCGGCATCGCTATCGGCTATGTCTATGGAAAAGAAATTATTGAAGGCTATAAGTCTTTATTATATTAAAACATCTCTAATCGCCAAAATCAAAGCGTTTATAAAATATGACAATATATTCATGTTCGCTCGCGTTCTCATGATAGTTGGGATAGTCGGGGTGTTCTTCGTATGCTTTAGCATAGTTGTCATCATCGGGTGCGTTGGTTCTTATGTTTTTGTTTAAGAGAAAGAAACTTTTAGTCCTCTCAAGCGACAAAGGCTCGGGGACTAAATCAGGGCCCTGTGCCATCGGGGTATATGACACCCTCATAAAACTTTCGTTACCGAAAATCGCCTCTAATCTCATGGGAAACGTCAAGTCATTATAAAAATAATCATAATAGACGGCGTTAGGGCTTGGCAAGTCCCCTACAGCCCCTGAGGAAGAGACAAAATCACCGACTGTTCCGATGGGTTCAATTTGTGTCAGTTCCTCCGTTAAGCGGTTATAACTGTCTCGCGCATCATAGATTTTTCCGTTTGTGCGGTTGAGTATGATAATGCCGTTCAGCAGGTTTTCGTCGTCGCTTTCACTCCAAAATTCGCTGAGTTCATCTTCGAGTTTTGCGTTAAAGATATATACAACGTTAGCTTTCAGCAGTCTGCCTTCGATATAGTTTCCTAATTCAACGGCGATTAGGTCCGCCTTTGAGTTTCGGCGGATTGAGTTAGCTAATGAGCTGACAGGCGAGAAAATCAACGCCATTGCCGTTAAAAGAACCCCTATTATAGCGGTAGACACCAACATCTCCACAAGTGTAAAACCCTTGCGCGACTTTAAAACTGTTAAGTTGAAAACCATCACCGCCTTTTCAAAAACACAATTATGAGTTTACTAAAATATGTTTCTATGTAATCGGAACATAAAGGTCGGAGTTCCCACCCGTTCCTCTTCTAAACTCGGCGAGATTTACGTTTGGTGCTCCAAAATAGCCTGCAAAATTGTTGTTGGGTGAAGGGACCGACGAATTATAATAAAACCGCAGTCTTATTTGAACAGCCCCTTTCATGTTAGATAGCCTTAAGTAGTTGTGTTTTTGGGCAAAAACCCCGACACCGTGAGTCATTTCTAATTGCCGAACTGTGGCGTTTACGGCATGTGCACTTACTAAGCGCGCCTGAACAAACGGCGGCAGTCTTATGGTGGTAGCATAGTTAGTCCCCGACACGCCGATAGAATCATCCTCGGGCGACACAGCCTCAAACGTAAGCAAGTATTCATATTCACGGTCGTATATAACAGTTCCGGTCGGCTCGGGATAATCAAAGCTCTCTTCCATTTCGTCGTCTAAGCCGCGTATAACGCTCTGTGTCATGGTTATTGCGGGGTTTCCGACAGCAAACGCGTGGGTTGAGAAGAATTTATTGTCGGTCATTCGGTCAACCTTAGCTTGATTGAAGGGTCTGCCCCCCACTAATTCTTTAAGCAGTTTTTCTTCATATTCTCTTAAATCATAGCGTGGCTTGCTTATGAAAAAATTCGCATCTTGTGCCGTAAAAGATGAATAATAAGCTTCTATTTTTATGCTATCGCCGTTAGTGCCGGTAAATTGCTGAACATGTTCTAACTCGGAAACTCTTTCATCGCCAACGTTAAAAATTGAGCCATCGGCAATAAGAGATAATTGGTTTTCGTGTTCTCTCACCAAAGTGTTATTTTGGTCGTAAAACATTATAGACAGCGCAAGCACGCGCAGAGCCATCATAGACATTAATGCAAATAATCCTATGGCCATTACACATTCGACTAACGAAAACCCTTTTTTCGTTCTAAGCAGCGCGCTTATGTTCGGTCTTTGCGCGGTGTCATCTTGCACGCGCTTATTTGAGAAAAGCACAGACATTACTAAAGAAAAAAAATTCACAGCGCACAATATCCTTTCATAACGACTATCTGAATCCCATGCCGCTGAAGGTTGAGAGTTCTTTGGTTACTCCGTTGAGATTAGCGTCACCGCATTTACAGTCGAAACAAGTAACCCACTCAAGAACACCCTCGGCGTTAGTCACAAGGTTACAACAGTTTCCGATTTCGCCGCCTTTATTGACGCAGGCCGGGCAACCGCAACCGCAGGTGTCACCCTCTTCGTAAGCTTCTCCGTGAAGTCTTGATACAACGTCACGGGTGAATTTATGCGGATTAAACCCTCCCATGTTGAAGTCGGGTTGATAGGTTTGGTTCGGGCGAACCAAGCCCGCGTAATAGTTAGCAGGCATTAAATGAACCATCGCCACATTTTGGTCGTCTGTGGTTTGAATGTATGATGCCGACAGGTTAGCCCCTATATGTATGTTGTCTTTTTCATGTACAAGCGATGTGCTGAACGGGCTGTAAATATAGCCGTACATCAATACATCATTGGGGTAATATCTGTTTGCCCTTGTGTAAGGCTGTTGTGCTAAATTAGCGGCGGTAAAAGGCTCATCTGTCATCTCAATTTGACCGTAGTGATTATTATTAACAATGAATATATTGTTATGTAAAAACAACGGGTGGTCGGGATAAGGGGTATATCCGGGCATTGGTTTTGAATATTTCGCAATTAGATTTGAGCCGAAACTCGGACTTGTGAATTGTTTCAATAGGAACGCCCCCGGGCTTTTCTCGTCTGTGAGTGCTGCCCCCCTGCAATAAAAACAAAAGCTTCTTGCATCCGATTCACACATCGCTTCGGGGTGTATATGCTTCATTATGGTTTCGACTGTTCTGTCACTTCTTGCCGAAAGGTGTGTTTCCAACGTCCAAGCTTCGTGCCCGATAAACAGACCTTTTATATCCCTTTGGTCGTATACGGGGCTTATGTCTGTTCCGGTTATTGGGTCGATTTCAGTGTCCATGAAGAACACCACGCTTCCAGCTCCTCTGACTAACACCTTCACGTCTATGTTGTTTCCCTTTGCCCACTTGAATACTCGCGGATTTGTCCATTCGTCAGTTGTGCAAAGGCGTATGTATATATCTCTGTGAGTGGTTGGATTGTCCGGGTCTACACCCACACCCACGGTTGTGTCTATAATCAACCTTCTATATTGGTCCCAATCAGCCATAGTGTCAATATAGCCATGGTCGGTAACATGAATAATTCCATCGTCATCAGGCAAAAACGCCCCGTTTAATTCGCTGTTCAAAACTATTCTGTTGCCCGTTTCTTTAGAGGTTTTTATGTTCATATGCTCAAAGCCCCAGTTGTTGAGGTTGGCATCAACATCCCATTGTGGGAACACTTGTGGCGACAAACGTTCTTCAACCCAATCGGACTCTTTATAGCGCGGCCCTTCGTAATCGGGTTCATCGTAATCGGGATTTTCACCACCTGCATAATCGACAAATTGGTATTCTAATTTAGCGATTTTTCCCGATGGTGGTTCTTCAACATCGGGTTCAACATAACGCGGTAATACTTTTCCGACAATTTCTTTTCTCTCCCCGTTTGCAAGAATGGTTGGCGGCTCATGATTTCCTATGATTTCGCCATCGGGAGACAGAACGTGAGAAAGCATGATGACTTTTCCGTCAGATGTATACGGGGAATCATAATCTTCAAGAGAGGTGAGTTTGGGTTTTCCGTCTGCCCCGAAAGTTCTCTCGACAGTTTCCCGGTTGAGATACTCGAAACATTCTTCAATTGTTTCAAATTCAAAATCGGCACCGAGACCAATCGCCGACAAAAAGTCGCCTTGACTTTGAATAACACTGTCCTGCGGAAAATATAACTCGTTTATATCTAAGTCTTCATCAAGAGTGCGATAAACCGGCCACGCTTCTGTGGTTCCCCACGGAAAAATTCGCTCTTCTTCTGAAGAAAACGATTCTAAACCATGCCCCGTCATTGGGTTGGGATTATAAGGCGTTCCATCAGGAAAACGAAATCTTCCTCCGCGCAAAGAGCCAAAAGAGCTGTTAATAAAGTTGTTGAAAGAGTTCACCGCCGCCGGTATGCCGCTTTGATTTATTAAATCTAACTCTAACTGCAAGGCATCTCTTTGAATATACAGATGACCGACTAAGTTATATCTTTCTTCTTCTATAGCCTCTCGTTCTTCCGGGTCTTCAATTAACTCTAAGTCAATTTCAAAAACAGGCTCGTTATTCTCAATATATTCAATTTGACCGCTTATTGAGGATAACTCTTCGCCCTTTTCATCTCTTAAATCGTATTGTGCGTTCATGTTATTTATGTGATTGTCCATCTCAGAGTCTGCGTTGTTCATCATTTCGGGGGCTGTAATTTTGCCGCCGAAGTAAAATGTCGCGCTGCCTAAATTGCTTCCGACATTACTGTTTGAGTGGTTGGTGAGAATTATGTCGCCCGACACATAAAAAGTACTTGCAGTGCGGACTAAATTGCTGAGAGCCAAATTTCCGTTAATGAAAAATTTCACACTGCTGTCAGCGAACAGAGTGCTGTTATTTTGTAAAGAAACATCGCCGTTTATAAAGAATATAGTGTTTCTTATATTCTCGCTCGGCTGTCTGAAAACAGTTTCAAGCCCATTAAGTGTGGTTGTTTCTCGCCCTAAAATATATATTATTGTTGGATTGTCAGATGCGGGCCCTGTCGTCCCCTTGTAATTATCAAGGAAGCTTCCGACACGCATCACCCCGCCCTTCGGGAATAGGTTGCCCGAATTTGTGTGCGTAAAGCTACCTCTGATATTAAGCTCAACGGGGCTTTCTTCTCCGAAATAGCTACCGCCCGGGGCATCTGCCCTTAAATCGCCGAATACAGAGAGTTTTGAGTTAAAATGATTGCCGCCCGAAAACAAGGCAAGCCGGTTGCCCATGTACATTGTGTGATGTTGCCCGGTTTCAGATGAAACCCTTGCATAAGACGGGCCGGACATTCCAAACGCCACTGTGAAAAACCTATAATTATCGGGTGTCCCCGGTGGAATTTCGCCATCAGGTAAAGTCTCTTGAACGTATTCATAAAACATCACACGGCGAGTAATCACGTTTTCATCGGCACTCCACTCGTTATCTATGTTTTTTGAATAGCCGGTGGTTGAAATATCGAAATAATGCCAAATTTCAAGCCCCGTGCTCATCTCACCCTGTGACTCAGAGACTACGTATTCAATAATAGTTTGATGTTTATATACGGCATCACCGCTTGAACTCACGACTTCAAGAAAACGGTTGACGAGAACCTCGTCAAATTCTAAGCTCTCCCCTGCCCTTGCGCCGCCCGGCAAAAGCTCTAACATCGCTTTTACCAAATCATCGTCTAAATCTCTCAGCCTTCTGCCGTTATCGACAGACGAAAAATAAAGCTCAAGGTAGTCGTAGAAAAAGGCGTTGGCGGCAGCGGTCATTTGATAGATTTGCTCTTTATCGCCGAAATTCAATAATTCATTGCGCTCTTTGTTAATCGAATGAAGAATTGCAGTGGCAAGTGCGATAAGAGATGCCATAATCACAACCACAATGACCATAACGCTGCCGCTTTTAGCGGTAAGCCGTCTGAAATTTTTCAAAAGGTTTAATTTCATAAAACAAACCACCAACTAACTCATTTAATAATTAATCATCAGTTTCTTCGTCTTCGTCATTATTGTCATCATCGCCTTCGTCTTGCTTTTCGTCGCCATCATCGGCAGGCTGTGTTTGGGGGTTCATATCATCAAAGAAGTCTTCAACGAATTGCATTTCGCTGACCACGAACAATCTCAGCGTAAAGTTATATTCTTGTCTCTCGTTTGTGTCGCGCTGTGCATTGCGAAACTCGGCGCGAGTAACATCAACAGCTTGCGGGAATGTGGTGAGGTATTCTAAAAAGTCTCTGTATTCGCGGTTGGTGAGCATGAGTGTGAAGCTGCCCTCTACCACCGGGATTGAAACAGTTGAGCCAAATAAAGTCTCTCTCACATCATTCGCCAACGTAAGGCGTTCATCTCTTAATTCTAATTTTTCTTCTGACGAAACACCGCTTGAATTATGAAGAGCCAATAATTCGTGCAGTCTATGTGTCATTTCGTCAAGAGATTTAGCACCCTCTTCGTGTACCACCTCGCCGCCTTCAATGGCACCTGCGTCTGTTGAAAACGTATCTTCTAAGAGCGAATATTCTTTAATGGTGTAATTTTCAGCCGCTTTTTCTTGCGGAACAGGCACAGTCAGCGTAACAGGACGACGCTCTGTAAACGTAACCCCCGTTGTGCTGGTGTAGCCCGCATCTCTTAGAAGGTCGGTTATAATTCTTTGATACGTTCTGTTTTCAAGTTCGGGGAAAAACACCTTCTGCGCTTCAATGGGAAGTAGTTTTGCCTCGTGATACATATTAATAGTGGATTCTTCCTCGGCGAGCAACGCTTGCGCTTCGGCTATTTTTCCTTTTTCAACGCTGATTTCAGCTTGAAGTTTTGTGATTTTAGTTAGATTAGGCTCTATAAAAAAGTAGTAACCCAATCCGAATATCGCACCAATGATTAAAATCATAATCAGTGCCTTTTGTGAAGTCTTAAGTTTCAAAGATATTCCCCCTTTTCAGATTCATAGAAAGCGTGAACGCAAAATAACCTTCTTCAGTTCTTTGATAACCTTTATAGTCAATGTTTTCAAAATAACCTTGCTCATATAATCTTTCAACGTAGTTAAGTGGGGTTTCTTCTTCAGCACAGTTAAAAGAAACCATTACGGTTTGCTCGCTGACGGTTACATCGCCGACTATGCTCATTCCGCGGAACATAACCTCTTGAAGCTTGCTTAAAATATCCGGTGTCATGTTATATTGAAAGTCAACAACCGCTTTAGCGTGGTTTACACTCTCAACATAACGTTCAAAGTTTGAAATGGCAGACTTCATGAGTGCCACCCTTCCTACGCGGTCATCGTGGTTCATGATTTCAAGCTCACTTTTGGCAGAATTAAGTGTCGCTTCTTCGCCGTCAACTAAGACATTGGTGAAGAAAGTCACCCCGCCAACCACAAAGCACAACACTAAAGTCACAAGGGCGGCGAAAGCCAAAAACGACATGCTTTGACGGGTTGTTCTCATTTCTTTTGAGTCTAAAAGGTCAACGTCATTTTTGATTTTGTCGATTTTATAACAAGCCGCCACACAGTTAACATAGCGCGTGAACTGAAAACCTTTGAACTGGGACAATTCAAACGGTCGCCCCAACTCTGAAACGGGAATGTTAAACTGCGACAAAGTGCTTTCTAATGCTTTCGGGTCGTCAACTTGCCCGAAATATGAAATGTGCTTAATCGGCTCTGTTCCGGGGGCTGAGCCGAAAAAGTGAATAAGACGGAATATATTGTCGAATATACAAAGGTTGATTGGGTCGGCACTTGCTTCATAGTCATCGGGGTTCACCTGAACATAACGCGATGAAACAAGGTTATTGTTAACATAGATGTTGATGTTGATGAAGTTTTTGTCCACCTGTAAAAGTAAGAGCGGTGACTGGTTGTCGTCCGGTGGGCGTTTGTTAATCAGCCTTGAGACAATCTCACTGCTGACCACCATCCTGAAAAGGGGCAGACCTACGTGTTTTGCCAACGCTATGTAAGAATCGACAATTCTTTGCGGCGTTGCCGTGGCAATGATTTTTAGTTGCGGCAACCCCGTTTCTTCGTCCGGAACTTCTTCAACGATTGAATAAGTGACATTATAAGAGTCATTAAGCCCCATTTCGTTTGAAATCATTTCTTCTAAGTGAACAGGGTTAATCTGACGGGGTTTGGGTAACACAAGCTCTTTGTAGAGAATCCCCCCCGCGTTAATACAGATTACCGTTTGCTCGAACGGAAGTTTTTCGGCGGTTAGAATTTCGGTTATCTCGCCCGCTAACAAAAACATATCAACTATGTTTCCATTCTCGACAATTCCCTGGGAAATTTCACGCGACACCGCGTTGTTAACCCTTAATCGTCTACCCTGGGCTTTTATCCTGACAATTCGCACCTCACTGTCTGTAATGTCTATAGAAAGCATACATTTTTACCCCTTTATCTTTTATTTCATCGGCTATGCCGCCGAAGGCAATACTGTTCATGAAATTGCGAGATTCTAAACAAGCTCTAAGCCATTCCCTCAAACGAACCGTACATCGCCGGGAACACCGCTGCCAGAACCAACATGACCATTCCACCCATGAAAATAATCATTACCGGTTCAATCATGGTGACTAATTTTGTGACCGCTGTTTCAGATTCTTCGTCATAAAAGTCAGCACTCGATTCTAACACCTCGTCAAGTCGCCCTGATTCTTCTCCTATGTAAAGGGTTGAGGTGAAGATTGCATCGAAAATCCCGGTTGCAGCAATTGAGTCAGAGACGTTTTCGCCCCTCTTGACGTTTTCGATTACCGTCTCAAAGTTTTTCGAGATATAGGCGTTGTTAAGGGTGGCAACAGATTTTTCAAGGCAGTCAACCATCTGAAGCCCCGATGCATAAAGGTTTGCCATAGTTCTTGAAAAACGCGCTAAATAGATTTGAACGATTAGTTTTCCTACACCCTTAATTTTAATTTTTGCCTTGTCAAACTGATAACGAAAAGCTGGAATGGTAAGCCCGAATTTAATACCGAAGACCGAACCGACCATTAAACCAAGCAACAGCCACCAAAATTCAACGAAAAAGTCGCTTATCCCCATAACAAATGCGGTAATATCAGGAATGTCATCGGGGTTTGAGAACATATCCACAAATGTGGGCATAACAAAGCCGAACAGAACAAATACCACGCCAATCATCAAGATTACAAGTATGATTGGATAGGTCATACCTTTTTTGATGGTGTTTTGAAGTCTGTTCTCTTTAGCGTAATGGTCCGATACCCTTGCCATCATCAAGTCAAGGTTACCCGATGCCTCGCCCGATGCCACCATGTTCACAAATAATTCGGGGAATGCCCCCTCTATACTCTGCAAAGCATCTGAAAATGACGAGCCGCGCTGAACTTCTTCATAAATCTCTTGAAGCACCGCTTTAGGCTTGGGCTTCTCTTCTTGTGTCATAAGTATGTGAATCGCTTTAACCACATTAATCCCGGATGCTAACATTGACGCCAACTGACGACAAAATAATGAAAGCTCTTTGGTTTTGTACTTATACTTTGCTCTGGTTTTTTCATTTGCTTGAACCTGTTTGTACTCAGAACAAAAGAGCCCCTCCTCACGAAGTCGGTCATAAAGCTCTTGCGGAGTTGCGGCATTCATTTTGCCTTTTACGTTTCGGCCGCTTCTGTCAGTTGCCTCGTAAGTATATGTATTCAAGACATCGCCCCCTTTAAAATTTCTGATAGCACATAACTAATTATATCATAAATCTATGAATATATCAAACTAAAAAACCGACAAATAATCAAGCTAAATTTATGCAATTTTCACAAAAAAGTTCATTTAAAGATTATTTAGTCTGTGCTTTCTTAAAATTTCGGGAAAGTCTATATAAGAAATATTAAGGTCAACCGGGCCTTCTATGCCGTTAATTCTGCCGTTGTGAGAGAATTGCCAAATGTGATAAGGGCCTTCGTATGTGACGGTTCTTCCCAATTGAGCCAACCAAATCGCATAGGTGTCTAACACACGCGGCTCAATATATTTTTCAAGCCATGTCTTATAAGAATAAAGCATAGGATAATAATTATTCTCAATCAAAATCTCGAAAAATGTCTGAACTATCCTTGTGGCTTCTTGTTGGGTAATGTCCATATCTTCTTCTATATCTAATATAACGGGATAGGTGATTTCATACTCTTCAAGCAAGCTGACATAAAACCGCGCTTCTTCGCGCGCTTCCCTCACACTCTTAGCATAGCTGTAAAAATATACCCCTACGTCAAGCCCGACAGAGAGCGCGCCCTCAATGTTTTGACGAAAATGGGTGTCTTCGCGCATTGGCCATTCGTCGCTGACAGTTCCTCTGCCTGCACGAATAATTACAAACTCGGCACCGCTTAGTGGGACTTGTTCCCAGTTTATGTCGCCTTGCGCATAGGACACGTCAATCCCCCGAATTGATACCTTAGGCTCATTGGCAAGAAGTGCCGCCGTCATCATTTCATACTCGATTTTTTCACGATTGTCGATAAACTTTCCGCTCTTGGTGTTGACAAGAGAACCCGTGCGAGTATACTCGGAGTCGCGGCTCAAGGTAATAGTCCCGCTGTTCACGAAATTCGCATTTACCCCGATTGACAGATAGCCTAAGTTGTTGATACTGCCGCTTAAAGTAATTGACATGCTACCGGCGACTCTAAGCTCACCGGGTCTGTCTATGGTGAGCTTGCCGCTTGTTGATATTATTCCGCTTATGGTTTGGGCGAAAATGCCGCGTGTCATAATCTCGCCGGTGGTGAAAATTGTTATTATGCCCGATGTTTTGACTTCACCGGTATTATATGTATTGAAACCCCCCGATATTTTCATTGAGGTGTCGCGAAACTGATTGAATTCTCCGTATACCTCAACGCTCCCACCCGGATTTATAATCAGCTCGCCCCTTCTTAACTCGCACAGTCCACCGTAAAGCACGATGAGAGAGCCTGCCACCCTTAATTGTAAGTCGTCCGAGCGTAAGGTGACAATGCCGCCCTCGCGCACAACAACCCTTGCCCCTGCCGGGATATTAAGGCTTCTTCTTAAAATCAACTCTTGTGACACATAATATGTATTCCCTGTCTCAAGCGCGGTAACGCCGTCCCACTCCACACTTTTAGCGGAAACAGGCAGCGAACACACGCCCAACACAATAAACACGCTCAAAGACATTACAACAATTTTTTTTAACACCAAAAAACACTCCTTAATTTAAATATCCTTTAATTTAAATATTCTTTTTGTTGCTCGGTTAGTTTGTCGATTGTTATGTTCCAATTTGAAAGCTGTCTTTGGGCAACGTCAATGTCGACTTCTCGCGGAACGTTGATAATCATATCCGAAACCGCTCCTTTGTTTTTGACCAAATGTAATGCCGACAGTGCTTGAATTGCAAAAGACATGTCCATTATTTCTGCCGGGTGACCGTCTCCTGCCGCCAAATTCACCAACCTTCCTTCAGCAATCACATAGACCCATTTCCCGTTGTTGAGCTTATAACCCATTATGTTTTCACGCGCCAATTTCTTTTCAACCGCAATTTTTCTTAAACCTGCAACATCGACCTCTATGTCGAAATGCCCTGCGTTACAGCAAATCGCGCCGTTTTTCATGTTGTTGAAATCAGATTCTGTGATGACTGAGCAACAGCCTGTTACTGTCACAAAGAAGTCGCCGAATTTTGAAGCTTGGTTCATCGGCATAACTTTAAAGCCGTCCATTACTGCTTCCATTGCTTTGATTGGGTCTATTTCGGTGACGATTATTTCAGCCCCAAGCCCTTTAGCGCGCATGGCGACACCTTTGCCGCACCAACCGTATCCTGCGACCACTACTGTTTTTCCTGCAACAATTAAGTTTGTGGTTCTGTTAATGCCGTCCCACACCGATTGCCCCGTTCCGTAACGATTGTCAAAAAGATGTTTGCAGTCGGCATCGTTCACCATAACCATCGGGAATTTGAGCTTCCCTTCCCTGTTCATTGAAATAAGGCGAAGTATTCCCGTTGTGGTTTCTTCACAGCCCCCGATAACATTGTCAATTAAATGAGGATAATCGCTGTGAATTAGTGAAACTAAGTCGCCGCCATCATCAATTATTATGTTGGGAGCGGCTTCAATTACCTTAGAAATGTGGCGGTGGTATTCTTCATCGCTTGCATTATACCACGCATAAACGCTTAAACCATCGTGCGCTAAAGCCGCGGCAACGTCATCTTGAGTTGACAGCGGATTACTTCCCGTGACATACATGTCCGCGCCGCCTGCCGCCAACACCCTGCAAAGAAAAGCAGTTTTTGCCTCAAGGTGGATTGACAGGGCGATTTTCAGGCCTTTAAATGGTTTTTCTTTCTCGAACTCGCTTTTAATCCCACGCAACAGCGGCATATTTGCCTCTACCCATTCTATTTTGCGGTTCCCTTCTGTGTACAGACTCATATCTCTTATTTCGCTCATTTTTTAAGATTCTCCTTTTCATGTATTAAGTATACTTACATTTTAACATATTCTTTATCGCTTGTCAAGTGGCGGTGTTTGGTAATTTTAATTTTAAAACTATTGATTTTAGCGTGAAATTATGTTATACTATTAGATATGAAAAATTTGTGCAGAAAGGGCATGTCTGAAAATATGAATAAATCAGAACGTAACAGCGTGTTGATTGTGGACGATGAGAAATCAAACATCATCACCTTAACACGTATTTTGGGCGATGAATATACCGTCAAAGTAGCTAATAACGGCGCGTATGCCCTCAAAGTGGCTCAAAGCCAAAAACCCGAGCTTATTCTGTTGGACATTTTAATGCCCGGCATGGATGGCTATGAGGTTATGGAAAAGCTCAGACAAACAGAGGAAACGAAAGACATTCCCGTTATATTTATTTCGGGGTTAGACAGCGAAGAAGCAGAGGAAAAAGGACTGTCTCTCGGCGCGGCAGACTACATAAGCAAACCGTTCAAGCCCACTGTTGTAAAGTTAAGGGTTTATAATCAAATTCAAATTATCCGCCAATTGCGCACAATTGAGCGGCTTAACAGCAATTTAAGCTCTGCTATGGGCGATTTGGAATCGGCTATGGAAGAACTCAAACAGTCGAGTCACGCGAAATCGACATTCCTTGCAAATATGAGCCATGAAATACGAACGCCTATGAACGCAATTATAGGAATTTCGGAAATCCTTTTGCAAAGTGACGGCTTGACGGACGAAATCAAGACAGGAATAGGCAAGATTTATAATTCAAGCGACCTCTTGTTGGGGATTATAAATGATATTTTAGATATGTCAAAAATTGAAGCGGGCAAAATGGAAACGACTATTGAAGATTATGACGTTGCAAGCTTGATAAATGATACTGTGAATTTAAACCTCATGCGGTTTTCACACAAACCTCTCGAATTTAAGCTCGAGGTTAATGCCGACACGCCCGCTCATCTGACGGGTGATGCGTTACGTATAAAGCAAATTTTGAACAACCTGCTCTCTAATGCGGTTAAATACACGAAAAAGGGCGAGGTTGTGTTTTCTGTTGATTTCACTCGTTGTGAAGATGATGACAAAAAAATTATTCTCGTGTTCTCTGTTAAAGACACGGGTGTGGGTATGAGTGAGAAAGAGCTTGCAAAGCTGTTTGATGACTATACACGCTTTAACATGGAAGCTAATCGTCAAACGCAAGGCACAGGTCTCGGCATGAGTATTACTCATAATCTGTTGCTCTTGATGGGTGGAGAAATTGATGTTAAAAGCAAACCCGGCGAGGGTAGCTTGTTTGTGGTGAAAATTCCGCAAAAACGTGTTAGCAACAGTGTTTTGGGAGAAGAAACCGCTCAAAGCCTCAAAAACTTTGATACTAATTCTCTCTTAAACAATAAAAAAAGCTCAATCATACGCACGCCGATGCCTTATGGCAGTGTTTTGGTGGTGGATGATGTTGAGACTAATTTGTATGTTGCGCGTGGATTGCTCAAGCCCTATAAATTAAAGATTGAAACTGCTATGAGCGGGCGCGAGTCGATTGACATGATTATCGGCGGAAAGTCATATGATATTGTTTTCATGGACCACATGATGCCCGGAATGGATGGCATTGAAGCAACTAAGCGGTTGAGGGAAGTGGGATATACATCGCCTATTGTGGCTCTCACCGCCAACGCTGTTTCGGGACAGGCTGAAGTGTTTTTGCAAAACGGATTTGACGGGTTTATCTCAAAACCCGTTGACGTACGCGAACTTGATTCGGCTTTGAGAAAGTTTGTGAAGAACAAAAATGTTCCAGAGAACATGAGCGAGGGGCATATTGATGATAACGACGACAATGATGATAACGATGCAACATCAACAATCCTTATAGAATCCTTTGTTCGTGATGCTCGTAAGGCGGTTAAGGTGTTGAATGAGTTGTTTGTTCCCGGCGGCTCGTCGAAAAATTTTAACACGGAAAATATAAAAAATTTCACTATAACCGTTCACGGCATGAAAAGCTCGCTGTTTAATATCGGCGAAAAAGAGCTTTCAGAGACGGCAAAGCAATTAGAGACAGCGGCAAGAGAGCAAAACTTAAAGCTTATAGTAGAAACCGCCCCCGAGTTCATTAAAAATTTGAACTCTTTATTAGCGCGCTATGAGCCGAAAGACAGCGATATTACTGAAGAAGAACCTGATGATTTGAAGGGTAAACTTTTGCAGATTTATGAGTTTTGCGATGATTATGACCGAAAATCGGCGTTAGACTTAATAACGTCAATAAAAGGCGGCAGAAAAGAAACTCGCGAACTTTTAGACGATGTCAAAGAAAAAATCCTTCTCAGCGATTACGAAGAAGCCGCACAGGTATTAAAGGAGTTTTTAAAAGTTTTAAAATAAATCTCCGTAAATATGGGAAAACATATTTTCAAAGCGCGTTTGTGCAGAAAGGGCATATCTAAAACCATGAAAAGAAAATTTAATTTTAGCGGTATAAGATTTAAAACAACATTGTATACAATTATCCCGGTGTTTGTGAGTATCACTCTTATCGGGGCGGTGTTGCTC
>WRLV01000036.1 GCA_009777445.1 Oscillospiraceae bacterium
AATTTTTCCCCTGCCGCTTCTGCTTCTTTAATTTTTTTTGATGCCTCAATAAATCTCTGAAAGTTTTTGTTGATTTTTTTGTCTTTTTTAATATAAGCGAATCTGCAAGCTTTTTTGGCATCTTTTTTGTAGTCGCCGCTTGATTCAATTTCAAGTTTTGCGTTGCTGTTTATTGTAATCTCCATTTTTGATTTCCTCCTTTTTTTAAAATTTTAATACTAACATCATAACATACTTTCTTGGAACATACAAGGGAGGTTTTGGTATATTATGGGTATATTTCCGGGCTTTTTTTAAAGCAAAAAATCATGGTGTCGCCTTGCGGCGACACCAAAATTGTCAATTGTACATTGTCAATTGTCAATTATTCGTCACCTCTCAAAAACGCAACAACATTCCTTTGCTTTAGAATAAATTTTACCACAAGCCCTGTGAATACGCCTGCGCCTATAGAGCCTATGAGGTAAAGGGGCAACAAGAGAAACACACTTCCTAACGAGAGCATGAAAGCCGCAATTGCTAACTGGGTTATATTGTGAGCAAGCGCGCCGACTATGCTCATTATTATGACTTCATTGCGCTTGAGCAATTTCATTGCACATAAAGCGGCAATTCCTGCCGGCAAACTGAAAATTAACGCAGAAGGGACCCCCGTTATAAGTACACTTAGCAGAACCCTTATGAGGAGTACAGCAAAAACGTCTCGAAATTTCCACATTCCACCCAAATTCAATAAAAGCAGGGTAACGATGTTAGAAATTCCGGGCTTCATTCCTGCAATATACCCCGGTAATGGAATTGTCAGCTCTATTGCAAACAGGGCAAGCGAGACCGCCGCGAAAAGTGAGATTGCGGTTAGTTTCCAATATTTCATCCCGTCACCACATCTATATTATTGTCGGACTCGTTGATTATTTTAACCTCAAGCCGATTGGGAAGGCAGATAATCGGGCGCGCACCGCTCTCGATAAATCCTGTTTTAACGCATATTTTATCGGGGCAATCGGCATGGCTTACCCCTATTGCGCCCGGTCTTATTGTCACCGTGTTTGTTATTCCCCTGTCTCCTCCAATTAAAAGCTCGTATTCGCTTTCTACCGCTTCGAGGTTGATTTTATACAGCACTTGCCTGTTTTGTATAATCACCGCCGTTTTTGCGTCGGAGCGATTAAAAAAAACGACTGCCGCCGCTATAATCAACACGAAAATTATTGCCACTACGGGCTTATTTAGGCTCATATTCTACACTAAACCCCTCTGACAAGAACTGCCGCCCCGTCTCATCGACTAAAATATAATCAACATAAGTGAGGTTAAAATTTTCTTTAAATTCGGCGGCTTTTTGCTCACCCATAACATAAAACGCGGTTGCCAAAATATCAGCGACAGCCGGGTCGTCGGTTATTACAGTCGCGCTGATAATTCCGCTTTGAGCGGGTTTTCCTGTTTTGCTGTCTAATATATGATGATAACGTTCACCCTGCACCTCAAAATAACGCTCATAATTTGCCGATGTTGCCACCGCCTTGTTTGAAACATTTAAGACACCGCAAATACGCGAAGGTTCTAATGGGTCGATTATTCCGACTGAGCGGCTGTCACCCATAATATAGACATCGCCACCCAAATTAATAATCGCTGATTTTATGCCGTGACTTTCAAGAATAAGTGCCGCCTTTCGTGCCGCATAGCCTTTAGCAACGGCTCCAAAGTCAAGTTGTGCTGTTTCGCTCAACGCGGCGGCTATCTCTTCGTCAGACGGCACGCGAGGTTCATCGCTGTCAAACGCCCAAAGAGAGGTTAGGTTTTGCAGTTGCACATTAAAAGCCCCGTCAGTTTTATCCATCCATTCTAAAGACAACGCCAAAACTTCTTCAAACTCAGCAGGAAGATTTTCAAAGTCTTGAAAGTCTTGTTCGCTAAACCTAAACCGCTTAAGCGCGCTACCGGGAAGCCTTGTCGAAAAGAGCTTTTCTAATTCGTCAACATAGTCAACAATCTCGGCAACGGCAGTTTTTGCCGTTTGTTCATTTGTGTCATAAACCGTAAGCGACATAAACGTCCCCATCGCAAAAAACGTATCAGAATAAGTAGCACAAGAAGAGAGAAAGCAAACGGTTAACAAAAAGCAGGAGAATTTTTTCATGCTTTAGACAGAACCTTTCTTGTCAAGCATTTCGCTCAACAACAATTCAAGTAAAGAATAGTCTTTATTATAAGCTAAAATGTCAGCTTTCAATAAATCTTCTGCTCGCGCCGCGCTAAAATTAAGTTCATATCTCGCACGCCGTGCCAACTCTGCAAAAAAAACACGTTGTGTTCTTCCGTTTCCATCGCGAAAAGGGTGTAGTGCATTTATTTCACCCATATAATATGCCATGCGGCTTATGAAATTATTCTTGTTAAGACCACGCAACCATTTTTCTTTTCTCAGTTTTCCGAAAATATTTTCCGAATATGAATAAATCATGTCTGCATTACAAAAAGCCGTTTCTCCTTTGGTAAAAAATTTGCCGCCCCGAATTCGCCCTGCCCAAGTATAAATATCCTCAAAAATATACTTATGGATTTTTCGGAGGTATTTCAAGTCGAATACACCTTTGAATGGGTTTGAAGAAAGATATGTGATTTTGTTATATGAAATATCACGCTCAACAATTTGCAATTCATTATAATCGGTAATGTCAAGCTTATTCATCAACACATCTGAATTAGGGTAACGATAAAAGTCATTGCCCTCATACTCAACTCCACCATATTCATATTTCATTTGCTAACGCTCTTTTCTGTTTAAATTGCGCTATATAGTCCGCAATATAAACATTTATATCTAATTCTCCGGTTAATATTTTTCGCCCCGCTTCTTCTAATTCGGGTTCTATTACAAACCCTTCCATTTCCATGCTTGTTTTTGTGTTTTTAAGGATTTTTTCGATTTTTTCTGAACTCATATTTCCTCCTAACGAACTAAGAGCCTAAGTGGACTTTACGCATACTGCATATCCTCAAGTGATGAATATGGCTCTCTAATATATTCTACCCTCAGCACGTTGTTTTCGTAAGAAATGTCAACATATAACATGAGAATTTGTTCGCTTTTAGACACGGTGGGAAAGATGTTGTTTGTCACAATGTCATATTTATAAATCAACTCTAACGTTCCGCGTGTTCCCGAAAGCTTTGTCACGAGTGACGGGGTTGAATCAAATGTCGCGTTAAGAAATACCCTGTCGTCTGAAAGGATAATCGGGGTCTTTGAACGGTTGGTGACTTCGCGAATGAAGTCGGCCTCTTCAATTTCAAAGCCGCTTGCTTCAATGTCTAAGGTTAAGTTTTCAATTCTGAAATGGTTTTCGATTTGCCCTTTTGCTGTCTCTTGCCACATAAAAGTTGAAAGCTCAAACGCGTTCCCGGTTGTGTCAGGGCGACTGACGTTGAAATAAAACGCAGGGAGCATCAACGGCTCGCTACTCGCTTGAAGGGAATCAAGATATTCTTCTTCTAAGAATCTCTCGCTCAAGTCACTTCCTGAATATTCTGCAAGCGCGCCCTCAACATCAATTTCAGCGGTATATAATCGGCGTATGATAATATCGTTGCCACCCGAACCCAAAGTTTCGGTGTCGTTGACATAAACGATATTTGGCACGGTGAACTCTAAAAACGCATACGCCCCAACCACACCAATCACAATAACAATTCCAAGCACAAAAAACAAACGCTTCATAGTTTAAACCTCGCCTTTCCGCACAAGTGTGCTGAGTTTCGCATTTTTATGGGCAAATCTGCCACCGGCGGCTCGCCGGTTAAATGCAATATAGGTTTACGTCCCATGCGGGGATATGCCGATGATGGCGTAAAAACATGCTGTATTCTCCGCCCGAAAGTTGATAGATGAGCAAGGGCAGTTCCACCATATCTGCGGTTCTGTGATAAAGAGAGACCGCCAAACGCGGCAGACATTCCTCAATAGTCTGTTTTGCCCCTAAAAGCGCGTTGGCTTCACAACCCTCGACATCCATTTTTATTAAGGTGGGAATGGCATCCCTGCATACCGTATCAACCGTGAGCGCGGTTATAGTCCGCTGATTTTTAGCCTTGTTATTTCCAAACGCGGCAGCCCTTGAATTTCTGCCGCCATATTCAGAGAAGTCAAGCTCGCCGTCTTCTTTCCAGGCGGCGGCATTAAACGCCATGAACTTCTTAGCCCCTAACGCATAATTTCTCCGCCTTAGCTTAGTGAAGTTGCGTTCGTCCGGCTCTAACGCATAAATAGCCTCAAAGTTCTTATTAGTATGTTTTAAAAACAACTCAACCGTGTCGCCGTCATACGCCCCTAAGTCAACGAACGTTTCACTTCCATCGGCTTTTAAATCCAAGAGCGGTAAAATTTCCTCAAAGGGTGTTGCGCATTGTTTGAGGTATTCTATTTTTCCGCTGATTCTATAGTCGATAAGGCGGTCATAGACGTATCTTGACAAATCGTCCGCTAAAATTTTTCTGACAGCGACAATTTTTTTGATGTTTTGCGAAAGATACCTCTCGTCAAACAAGCCTTCACCTACAACAGGAACGTCCGGTGCGTAGACTTCATAACGTTGTGCTAACTCATAAATTCGCTCAAGTACCTCTTCCCTGTTGGTTCCAAAGCAAATTAATATTATAAAATCGTCATACATTTTTTCAATATCAGAGAGTTTTTTTACGCTAAAGCCATGAAATTTTTGCCCTCTGACAAACTCGTCGCTTGCCATAAAAGCATTTGGGGTTATGCCGTGCGTTTTTAAAACCTGCAATATTTTATCCGCGCCGTCACCCATTCCATACATAACAATGGGCTTTTGAGTCCCCTTCAGATATTCCCAAAGCGTTTTAGTTTCTCTAAACATCTTCTACCAACCTCTAATCGGAAAGCCCGTGTAATGTGCTATATAGTATTTAAGATATGTTAAATCCGCTATATTAATTTTGCCGTCCCTGTTGAGGTCCATTGCCTGTATTATATATTCACCCGGCATTGGCATTTTGGTGATATATCTTCTCAAAAGGGATAAATCTGCCGCATCAATTAAACCATCATTATTTATGTCGCCGATGTTCTTTTGCGGCGCGAAACGAAGCTCGGTAAAAATTTCATTAACCCCACTGACATCAGCGGTTGAGAACATATAATTGTTTCTGACATCAGCTTCTCTCAACCGAAAATAAGAGGCACTTAAATCTAAATTCACTAATAAATTATCGTTGCAGTTAACGCTTTCGAGTTCGGGGTTGTTCGACAAGTCAAGCTCTGTCAAGAGATTTTCGGCACAAACAAGTTTCTTTAGCTTAGTGTTTTGAGAAACGTCTAATTCCTTCAAGCGATTACCGGCAACTTCAAGCTCGGTAAGCTCTTTGTTTTCGGTGAGAACAAGCGTTGCTAACTGATTAGTGGAACAATTAAGCACTTCTAATTTCGCGTTCGATGTTACGTCAAGTTCGCTTAAATTGTTTATGCTGACATCAAGCTCAACAAGGTCAGGGCTGTTTGCGACATTAATCGTTGACAACATATTAGTCGAACAATTGAGAAGCTTAAGGCGCGAATTGCCGGTTGGGAACACAAGGGTGTTTAAATAATTATCACTGCAATCAAGTTCTTCAAGCAAAGGGTGTTTAGAAATATCAAACGTTGTTAAGTTATTACCGCGTATATCTAATATTTTAAGCCCGGTAAAATGTTCAATTCCGGTTAAGTTTTGAATACGCGCGGCT
Organism: Oscillospiraceae bacterium; assembly: GCA_009777445.1. Lineage (GTDB taxonomy): Bacteria > Bacillota > Clostridia > Oscillospirales > Ruminococcaceae > Ruminiclostridium_E. Next base: position 5,755 of record WRLV01000036.1, read on the forward strand.
AAGCCCCCTCTTGCTCTGAGCATTTCGGTGGTTGCCATGAGTGCTATGTCGGGGTGAATTAAATCAAACTGTGTTCTGACTTTTGAAGTATCTCTTGCGTTTAAGACCTGTAAAACACTGTTACGGAAAACCTCATCAGGAAAATCAGTAAGATATACCCCCGATGGTGGTATTATTAACCCCTTAAGCGCCTCATAAGAGTCAACCACCCCATAGCCGTATCTATCATTTCGTGGGTTATAAACAACGCCCGGTTGCCCTCTTCTTGCTGTTGAGGTTAGCCGCTCTCTGATTTGTTGCGGTGTAAAATCGGGGCGAATTGACTTGATTAACACCGCTGTCCCTGCCACGTTAGGGGCAGCCATTGAAGTCCCCGTACGGGTTCTATGCCCTGTGCCTAAATCGGCGGCATTTACAGATGTTCCGGGCGCGGCAAGAGCAACTTGCGGGCCGTAATTAGAATATCTGTCATCAAAAAGCCCCTGATCATTAGTCCCCGACACGGCTATAACCTCAGTATATGCCCCCGGGTAGCCGGCGTTGTTCGTTCGGTCATTACCTGCCGAGGCAACAAGGGTAACACCCCTGTAAAAGGCGTTTGTAATTGCGGTTTGCTCTGCTGCATTAGGCCCATCTATAAACTTTCTCCCGAGACTCATATTAATTACAGCGGCACCCTGGTCTACCGCGTAATTAATCGCTCGAATTACCGACGATGAAGGAATACCGCCCGTTGCAGGATTATCCACCTTTAGTACCAAAAGTTGCGCATCGGGCGCGACACCGCTTGTTTTAGCGGCGAAGTTTCGCGAACCTGCCACAATTCCGGCAACGTGAGTACCGTGCCCGTGGGTGTCGGTTATATGCGACAATCCTATTCGCGATGTGGCATCATAAGTAGCGGCGGAATTTGGCAAAATTCTGCCTGCGAAATCGGGGTGGAAAATGTCTATGCCGGAGTCCATTACCGCGACCATAGTTCCTGTGCCGGTTGACAGTTCCCACGCTAAATAGTTATTCATGATATTGTGATGATATTGATTGCTAAAGTCTGTCGAATTATAATCGTAATATGTAGCATCTATTTCTTCTTGTGTATAATGAAATTCATAAGTCAAATTAAGGCTTAATTCGGGAATGTCAGAAGCGAATCTCATTCCACGAGTGCGTTGTGCGTTCACGCTTCTTTGCACCTCGTATTCCGGGTTTTTAACCGCAAACACCGCAAGACCGTTCGCGAACGATTTCAGCTTTAATCCATAAAACTCCGCTATTTCTAACGCGTGCGCGGTAGAATCGGCAATCGCAATCACCTCGTCTTCTATGTAACCGTGTTCATCGCCGTTGTTATTTTCAGCGGCTACCGCCGAAACAATGCCCAAAGACAACGCAATTGACATTCCCAACAAAACGCATAAAAATCTTTTAAAATTATTAAACATAAATATACCCCTTTTCACAAATAAAATACTTGCAAAATCAATTGAAATATGTTATGATATATATTGCTATTAAATCTGAAAGGAAGTTCCGAAAATGCCGATTAACATACCGCAAGACCTTCCCGCTTATCAAACCCTTATAAATGAGTTGGTGTTTGTCATGCGTGCCGATAAGGCGTTAGCGCAAGACATTCGCCCGTTAAAAGTCGCCATTGTGAACCTTATGCCGACTAAAATTGAAACCGAAACGCAAATATTGAGACTGCTGAGTAATTCGCCGCTTCAAATAGATATTACCCTTATAAGAACCGAAACCTATATGTCGAAAAACACTTCATTTGAACATCTGACTACATTTTATAAGACTTTTAATGATGTAAAGGACGATTATTTCGATGCCCTTTTTATAACCGGCGCGCCTGTAGAGCAGTTGCCGTTTGAAGAAGTCGCTTATTGGAATGAGCTATGCGCTATAATGGAGTGGTCTAAGTCGCGCGCTTGGTGTTCTATTCACATTTGTTGGGGCGCGCAGGCAGGGCTTTATTATCACTACGGCATACAAAAATATCCGCTTAATAAAAAGATGTTCGGCATTTATCCTCAAACTGTTCACGACCCCAATCACCCTTTAGTAAGAGGTTTTAATGAAACCTTTGACGTTCCGCAGTCGCGACACACCGAGGTCAGAATAGAAGACATCGAAAAAAACCCATCGCTTAAATTGTTGGCATCGTCACCTCTTTCGGGCGCGCATTTAATTATCGGCAAAACCATTCGACAAATCTTCATAACAGGTCACGCTGAATATGACCGCGACACGTTGAAAACAGAATATTTCAGAGATAAGGACAAAGGGCTTGAAATTGAACTCCCCCACAACTATTTCCCCGACAATGATGACACAAAAACCCCTGTCAACACCTGGAGAGGACACGCAAGTCTCATGTACTCAAACCTCTTAAACTTCTGTGTCTATCAAGAAACGCCGTATGATTTAACAAAACTTGAAAAGCTATTAATATAACTCGCCTATTTCAGAGTTAAAATTGTCTAACAACAGCCTTAACGCCGTAAACGAGAGAAGGTTGTAGATGTTGTGTGGTTCTTTTGAAAACTCTAACGGGATTTCAAGGGGTTCTATTTGTGTACCCGAAAATGCTGTTATTTCTCGATTAAGCGACAGCATAATGCTGTCTGATGTATAGCTTGAATAGGAAATAGTGTCCCACTTTTGATTGCCGCAACTTATTACGCTATTGTTCAGCGACTTTAATGCCGCTAATTGTCGGGGATTCTCTGAGTTGGCTATTATAATGCTACGCTCGGGATAACTCACCATCGGCGGTATTCCGTTTGCTTTCATCATTATAATACATTCAGGCAGAGAAACCCCCTCAAGAACAGGCAAATCAAGCACTAAAAGCTCATACCCTTCGCCCGACTTCTCAATCACATTTTCTTTTATATAGGTGACTTGATATGATTTCGCAAGCTCACTTTTTATATAGCCCTCAATTTCACAATCATCAACATCACCAACCACAATAATCGTAGTCATATTTTTCATGCCCTTTCTGATAATATTATCATATTATAAGCACAAATAGACTAATTATTCCGTCCTATGTCAATCGCTTTCATGTTAGGCTCAATGAGGTGTGTTTTGGCTTCGCCCACTGACATTAAGATTGCATTTCTTGAGTTTTCGGGGTTAACTATATTAGTTTCTTTCAGAAACTTACCCACCATAATCGTGTTAGCCATTCCCGCTAAATTATTTTCAGCGGCGAGTTTTGAACCCTCTATGTAGTGGATTGTAATATCATCACGACATTTCGAGGATTTCTCAACCAAAGTGCTGTTAACAAAAGCAACGCCGCCCGGTTTTACAGAGCTTATAAACTTATCATAACTCGGTTGGTTCATGACAAAAAGCACATCTGGCTTTAAAACCATGGGAGAGCCTATCGGATTATCGTCAATGCAAACCGAACAGTTGCAAGTTCCACCGCGCATAGCAGGCCCGTAAGACGGAAGCCAGCTGACGTTTTTTTGTTCAGTTAGTGCGAAATTACACAGTAACATTCCGGCGAAAAGCACGCCTTGCCCACCGAAACCCGCTAACAATATTTCATGAGTCATCTTATTGAACCCTCCTTAAATACTCCCAACGGATAATAGGGAATGACCTGCGTTTTAATCCTCTCGATTGAGTCAAGCGTTGACATTCCCCAGTTGGTGGGGCAATTTGACAAAAGCTCAACTATTGAAAAGCCCTGCTTTTTCATTTGAACGTCAAACGCCTTGCGAATAGCCTTTTTCGCGTTCATAATGCTCTTATAATCTATAACAGCCACCCTCTCGGCATAGGCTACCCCGTCTATTTGCGACATAATTTCACATATTTTCAGCGGAAAACCTTCTCTTGCGGTGTCGCGCCCATAAGGGCTTGTTTGAGTCACTTGCCCCGGCAAAGTGGTGGGTGCCATCTGGCCACCGGTCATTCCGTAAATAGTGTTGTTTACGAATATTATGGTAATGTTTTCCCCTCTTGCGGCGGCGTGGATTGTTTCGGCAGTCCCGATAGATGCCAAGTCACCATCGCCTTGATAGGTGAACACTAATTTATCGGGTTTAGCGCGTTTAATTCCTGTTGCCACAGCGGGCGAACGCCCGTGAGATGCCTGCATCATATCACAGTTAAAATAATCATAAGCAAGCACAGAACAACCAACCGGGCAAACGCCAATCGTCTCACCCTCAATATCCATTTCGTCTATAACCTCAGCGACTAATCTGTGTATGATTCCGTGTGTGCAACCTGGACAATAATGAAACTTAACATCAGCAAGCGACTTTGGTCTCTTAAAACTCGGCATATTCTCATACCCCCTTAATTTTTTTAATTTCAGAAAGCACATCGGCAGGGTCAGGCACAACGCCACCGGTTCGCCCGTAAAATTCCACCGGTATGCGGCAATTTAATGCTAATTTAACGTCATCCACCATCTGCCCCATAGACATCTCGACCACTAAAACCTTTTCAGCGTTCTTTGCGGCTTCACATATTTCATTTTTGGGGAATGGCCAGAGCGTAATCGGTCTCAGAATTCCTGCCTTAATACCCTGCTCTCTTGCACGGCGCACAGCTGATTTCGCAATTCTTGCCGTTGAACCATATGCTACTAATAAAATTTCAGCATCATCTGTTTCATAACATTCGACTTGTGTGTGTTTGTTTTCTATTTCTTTATAACGCTCAAAACGCTCTCTCACCTTAGCATCAAGCTTTTCAGCCTCAAGATAAAGCGAGTTTATTATGTTCTTTTTGCGTTTTGAGCCGTGTCCGTCTGCTTTCCAGTTTTTCTCGACAGTGGCATTTGTTTCTTTAATGTCGGCGAAGCTCACCGGCTCCATCATCTGCCCTAAAAGCCCGTCAGCTATGATTAACGCCGGCATTCTGTAGTTGTCTGAAAGCTCAAACGCCTTAGCGACAAGGTCTGCCATTTCTTGAACAGAATCGGGGGCAAACACCAACATTTTAAAGTCGCCGTGTCCGGGGGCTTTTGTCGATTGATAATAATCAGACTGTGCCGGTTGAATACCGCCCAATCCGGGGCCGCCGCGTTGAATACTTACGATGACACAGGGCAAATCTGCCCCTGCTATGTAAGAAATCCCCTCGGTTTTAAGCGACATTCCGGGTGATGACGAACTGGTCATACAGCGCGTACCTGTTCCGGCGCAACCATATACCATATTGATAGCCCCTATTTCGCTCTCGGCTTGCAAAAACACACCGCCCACCTTAGGCATACGCTTTGCCATATACGCCGCGATTTCATTTTGAGGGGTAATAGGATAAGCGAAAAAACATTTACATCCTGCTCTTATCGCCGCTTCAGCCAACGCTTCGTTACCCTTCATCAAACTCTTTTCAGTCACTATTGAGTACCTCCATTTATAGTAATAACACAATCCGGGCAAAGAACCGCGCACATTGCGCAAGCGGTGCATTTGTCCATGTCTGTGCAGACTGCTGTATAAAATCCCTCTTTGTTCAGTTTTTCGCTTTGCATAACCACAATCTTTTTAGGGCAAGCAGTGGTGCAAAGCGCGCAACCCTTACAGCGTTCAAAATCAACAACCATTTTCTCCATTTTTTTCAGACCCTGCCTTTCTATATCCTATATAAAGTTCTTAATAATATCCATTTGAAAAATGTCTTCATGCTTAATTGGCAACAAACCTCTTTTCACACAAGTGAATTTAAGCGGCAAGAACGAAAGTCGCGACACTTCTTTTGCGAACTCAAAAGAGTCTGTAACAATCTGCGGTGTTGTTTCATCTCCTAAGTTGGTATTATTTACAACGGCGGTGAATTTAAGCCCACAGGCAGTTTCAATCTCGTTGAGAAGTTCAACGGCTTCATGCGGCTCTTTGGTGAGATAACGACAGCGGTTGAACACATAAAGCATTTCATAATCACTCAGCTTGTCCGCAAAACGCCCCAACGCATACGCTCCCACATCGTCACCGCCAACGTCAATAATAAGACTGCCCTCGTTCGTTAACGCTCCGTCAATCCCGAATGTCAGTGACGGTATATCAAGCGTGCTGTTTGAATAATCAGATGACAAAAGGGTTATCCCCGATTTTTTCAACAACTCTTTAGAGTCTGACGTTCTGAAATAAAGGTTGACTATATCTAAATCGGCAATAGTGCATTTGCCGAACTCAGACAACCGCAAGGCGAGGTTAACCGCTAAATTTGTCTTCCCACTGCCGTAATGCCCGGCAATTATTATTACTTTTTTATTAGTCATCTTTTTTTTCGGAATGTGTTTCATCGCTTGTTTGAGTCTTGTCGGTGGCTTCTTTCGCTTCTTCTTTTAAGTCTTTATCTTCTATTTCTTCGTATTCGTCACGCATAAGTTTCTCGAAATCATCACCGTTTACTTTTTCGTGTTTGAGCAAAAATTCAGCAATCAAGTGAAGTTTGGCCATGTTGTCTTTCAATATATCTTTCGCTTTTTCATACCCTGTGCCGATTATCTCTTGAATTTCAACATCAATTTCAGCGGCTATATTTTCAGAATAGTTTTTGCCTTGCGAATAATCTCTTCCCAAAAAAACTTCTTGATGTTCGTGTCCATATACAATCGGGCCTAATTTTTCAGAGAAACCATATCGTGTCACCATGTTTCTTGCAATCACAGTAGCTCTTTGAATGTCATTTGATGCGCCGGTGGAAATCTCGTTAAGAATCAGTTTCTCCGCTACCCTTCCGCCTAACAGGGTGACAATGTCTTCTTCATATTCAGACTTAGTTTTATAGCTCTTATCATGCTCGGGCAACGACATGGTATAACCCCCCGCCATGCCGCGCGGAATAATCGACACTTGATGAACCTTGTCTTGTGTCGGGCAGAAAAACGTGCAGATTGCGTGTCCTGCTTCGTGATAAGCGGTAAGACGGTTTTCTCTTTCGGTAACAACTTTTGAGCGTTTTTCGGGGCCCATCACTACTTTGATAGTCGCTTCGCCGATATCTTTTTCGGTGATGGAAAGACGATTGGCGCGCGCGGCAAGCAACGCCGCTTCGTTAACTAAGTTTTCCAAGTCGGCACCCGTGAAACCTGCGGTGGTTTTGGCAATTGTCGCCAAAATAACATCGGGGGCAAGCTTTTTATTTTTAGTGTGAACTTTTAGTATATCCTCTCTGCCCTTAATGTCGGGATAATTAACAACAATCTGACGGTCAAATCTGCCCGGGCGCAAAAGAGCAGGGTCAAGTATATCGCGGCGGTTGGTTGCCGCTATTATGATTACCCCCATGTTGTCTGAAAAGCCGTCCATTTCGACTAACAACTGGTTAAGGGTCTGTTCGCGCTCATCGTGGCCGCCACCTAAACCTGCCCCTCTGTGTCGCCCGACGGCATCAATTTCATCGATAAAGATTATAGACGGTGTGCGTTTTTTTGCTTGTTCAAACAAGTCGCGAACACGAGACGCGCCCACACCGACAAACATTTCCACAAAGTCTGAACCCGAAATCGAGAAAAACGGAACATCAGCCTCACCTGCCACAGCCTTTGCAAGAAGGGTTTTACCCGTTCCCGGTGGGCCCACCAACAGCACGCCTTTGGGCACTCGCGCCCCTATTTCTTGATATTTACGCGGGTCTTTCATAAAGTCAACTATTTCAGCCAATTCTTCTTTTTCTTCGTCAGCACCGGCAACATCTTCAAAGGTGACTTTCTTTCCTCCATCGGGCTGATTTCTTGCGTTTGCACGTGAAAAATTGCTCATTTTACCGCCACCGGTGGTTTGGCGCATTATAAAATAACCCATTCCAACCACTAAAACAATCATCAGCATATACGGCAATATTGTGGTGAGGAACGTGTTGTCGGTAATCGGAATGTAATCCTGCACCAAGGCTTCACTGCGATGTTCGTTATAAAGCTGGCGATAATTTTTAGTGTCTTCTATGAACAACCCAACGTTCGGCACGCTGTATTCGCGCACTTGACTGTCAGAGCGAAGGACGTACCTCAACCTGCCGTTACCGAGGTTTAATTCATATTCTTTTACGTTTAAACTGTCAAAGTGCTGCATAACCGATGAGTAACTTTCGCGTTCGACAACAGTGCTACCGAGAACGTTCATGATTGAAACAAACCCGACAACTAATATTCCTATTATAACAACATAAATCAAAATGTCTTTATTTTTATTCTTCATGTTTTTGACTCTGTCCTTTCTAATTAACTATATAGAGCTCTCTTCAAAACGCCGATATAAGGTAAAGTTCGATAGTTTTCGGCGTAATCTAAGCCGTATCCCACAATAAACTCATCTTCAACATCAAAACACTTATAATCGGGGGCGACAGCGCACTCTCTTTTGATTTTTTTGTCCACCAACGTCACGATTTTAAGAGAGTTCGGTTTTCTCTCGCGCAACACCTTGCCAAGGCAGGAAAGTGTTTCCCCTGAATCTATTATATCCTCAACCAAAATAATGTCTTTGCCTTCAATGTCGGTTTCAATATCCTTCACTATTTCAACCACGCCCGAGCTTTTATGGCTCATTCCGTATGACCTTGCTCTTAAAAAATCAATTTGAGCCGGCAGTGAAACAGCGCGAACCAAGTCGCTGAAAAAGACCGTTGCCCCTTTTAATATACAGATAAAAACGGGAGTTTTTTCCATATAGTCGCGGGTTAATTTTTCCCCCAAACATTTGACGGCAACGCTTATTTCTTCACTGCTGAACAGTATTTTTTCTATGTCCTTATTCATAATACACCCCATAACTAACTAAGTATAACATAAACTTTAATAAATTTCAAGTTTAATTTAAAAATTTAATTTTAAAATTTAAAATTAAATTCTGGTAACAACTCATCTTCGATAATGTTGTACAACGTTTTCGATATAAAAACAATTTTTTTTGACCACAGCAAATACGTTTTTCTTAATGTTTATTTTACCTTTGCCTGCCGCCAAAATTCCATTTATACCCTCGATAGAAATGTGTTCGGGTGAAATATTATTTTGGCTTAAAATCATGGATATTATACGCTTAGTCACTACCGCGGGAGCGGCGTTTAAAACGTCAATGCGATATTTATAGCCGCTTTCTTCAACCTGTGCAGAATTTTCGCTAACTAAAACTAAGGCTTCCTTCATAGTTTGAACGGCTAAAGAAGAAATAAACTCTTCATCACGCCTAAGCGTATCAGTCATTCGATTAATGCCGCTTAACAAGTTCGGGTTTAACTCTTTAAGCAAAGGGACAATCCTGCTTCTGATTCTGTTTCTTGTAAATTCATCGGAAAAATTAGAAGAGTCGGTTACATAATCCAAGTCGTTTTCGGCGCAGTAGTTTTCAATTTCAGCCCTTTCGCAATAAATCAAGGGCCGAATTATGTTCCCCCTGAGCGGCGGTATTCCGCATAAACCCTTAAGCGCGCTGCCGCGCGACAGATTAAACAAAAGTGTTTCGGCATTGTCATCAGCGTTATGCGCCGTGGCAATTTTTGTATGGCTTAACTCTTGAAAGAAAGAGTAGCGTTCTTCTCGTGCCGCTGTTTCAATACTTTGATGTTTTCTTTTAAGCGATTTTATATCAACAGATTTAACAACAAGCGGAGTTTTAAGTTTATCACACAACTCACGGACAAAACGCTCATCACGCTCACTCTCTTCTCCTCTCAAATTATGGTTTAAATGGCAAGCGCGCACGTCAATTCCTAATTCTCCCGATAGCCCGATTAAGCTGTAGAGCAAGGCAACGCTGTCCGCCCCACCCGAAAGCCCGACAGTGACAACGTCGCCATGTTTAACCATAGAATACTGCTCAACAACCTGTAAAATTTTATTGACTATCTGCACTCTTCGCTTGCCCCTTTAATTTTAGCTATTTTCTTCTCAAAATCAGAGTTTATTTTTTGGGTTTTGTTAAAAACATCGTATTCTGAATGTGCTTTGCGCTGGGCATCAATCTTAGAAACGCGCCCTTTGTCGTTTAATATTTTAAACCGCCTGAACTTCAAAAACTCATCAATGCTAACCGCAAAATCTTCCATTTTCAATAAAATTTCATCTTCGATTAAATCCTCAACGTAGTCAAAAAAGCCCGAAACGCTCCGCTCTAAACGGCGAATTTCTTTCTCGTCAAGATAATTCTTAGCAACAGTCACATCGCTTTTAAGGATTCGCCCTTCGGGCGACTTTGCCCACACCGTTAGTCCCATATGCTCTTTATTTCTGTCAGCGCGTTCGTGAATAATTTCTGCCGCTGTCTGCCCGGTGATTGCATAGTGAAATTTATTTTGCACCATAGCATAAAAGTCGTTGGTAATCGGGCTTTTGGGGTCATAGTCCACGCTGATTTCGGCGAAAATGTCGGTTATTTGCAGCCAAATTCTCCGCTCACTTGCTCGAATGGAGCGAACACGTTCCAAAAGCTCACGAAAATAATCTTTACCAAAAACGGTCTCACCTTGCTTTAACCGCTCGTCATCTAAGACAAAGCCTTTTTTAATAAATTCTCGCAAAACTTTAGTCGCCCATTGTCTAAATCGTGTGGCTTTCAAAGAATTCACACGATAACCGACTGAAATAATAGCGTCAAGGCTGTAAAAATCAATGTCTCTCTTAATCGCTCTACTGCCTTCTTGTTGAACTGTTTCCATTTTGGAAACAGTTGAATTTTCATCGAGTTCTTCGCTCTCAAATATGTTTGCAAGGTGTTTACTGATCGCCGGAACCCCGACTTCAAACAGCTCGCTCATTGATTTTTGCGTGAGCCAAATCGTTTCGTCCTTGACAACGGCTTTAACTTCATTCTCGTCGTCTAATTTATAAATCTCAACCCTCAAGCAAATACCTCTCAATTGCTCTGCCTAACGCCTCGCCCATGCGGTCAAGATTGTCGGTGTTAAGCAACCACTCGTAATCTTGTGGTGAACTCATGAAGCTCATTTCAAATAAGAGGGCAGGACAGGCGGTCAAGCGAGTGACGGCAAAATTATCGCGGATTGGCTCAAATTGTTTCCATCTCAAAAAGCGAGTAACTCTGTCGTTAATGGTTTGCGCCGCTTTTTTGCTTGTGTCAAAGGTATAATACACACGCAAGCCGCGCGAAACCCTGTAATCGCTTGTGACAGGCATCGAATTTGTGTGTACTGATACTGAAATGTCGGGTTTGAAGTCCATAATAGCAATGGTGCGGTCTCCTAACGCAACTACTGAATCATCAGAACGCAACATCAAAACCGAAACACCGCGCCCTTCAAGATACTCGCGTGCTTTGTGGCTCACATAAAGGTTGAAGTCTTTTTCCATCGCGCCCTTATCCCTCAATGCGCCGAGCGCGCCCGGGTCAGTCCCCCCGTGCCCTGCATCAATAACGACTTTGGCATTTGACAGCCCTTTTACGCGATGTTTGAAGCCGACGAACATTTTTCCGTCTATAAATTCAGCGTAATGCCCCGTTGGCGGCTCTTTGAGTTCGATGTTATATCTGATTTTTCCGTTGCGCGTGCTTCTTGTTATTTTGTTTATAATAGTGCCGCTTGACATTGTTATCGTGCCGCTTTGTTCTTGCGCATCAATTGTAAGGGTAGCCTTGTTTTCTTTTTCGTCATAATCAAGGCTGTAAAATGCGTTGACATTCATTTCTATTTCTAATTCAGAGAAGCCATCTCTAAAGCCGACTTGAATGTCTTTGATTTCGTTTTTCGGGATTTCGCCCTCAAAGGCATCAATCGCCGCCTGATAAACATAAGTTCCTCCGGCTAAGACATAATAGTCATTATATTCACCCAAAAGCCGAACGGTGGTTCCGGTGTTTAACGGGGTCAGCAAAATGACACCGTCAACCGGCTTTGCTTCCTGTGTTACACAAATGCGATTGACAACCCCGTACATGGGCTTATCATAACGGACAATCACCGGTCTTTGCGGTGTTGTTTGAGCTTCGGTTCTGGTTATTACAATAGTTTCTTCTTTTTCGTTGTTGGTTAAAACAAACTCATTTTCGCCGATTTTGAGGTTGGCGTAAACAGCGAAAAATCCCCTTTGTGTGGTTTTGACTTCTCTGCCGTTGATATACAGTGGGTAGTTAAAGTCACAAGCCCCCATTATGCTCATTCTCTCGCGGGAAGTTGTTCGATAAATCATATCGGGTTGGGTGATGATTATGTCCTGTGGGTTTTCATATGTCAGTTGTTCCCTGACTAATGTTTCTAAAATTTCTGCTGTGTTATCGTCATCTGTGTCTGCGGCTGAAACTTTCATTGTGAGAGTCGCGATTGACATTACCAAAGCAAGAAAAAGCGCGACGATGGGTTTAAGTGTTTTTTTGTTCATGATGTAATTTTCTCCTTTTAAATTTTTAAACATATATTATTTTCGCTATTTGATAAAAAAATCTGCCGGCGGCGGCTCGCCGTCAGTCATATATTATTTTTGCTATTATGCTATTGGATATTAAGAAGCCTTTCTTTCGCAGGATGATTTTTTCGTCGTCTATGTAAATGTGACCGGGCGGAATATTCACAATCCTCCTTTCTATGTCGCTTTTGCTTACCCCAAATTGAGCGCACTCTTTGAATGTCAGCCCCTCGGTGAGCCGAAGCTTCATCATTGCATAGTCCTCGAAAGTATTCTTGCCAATCTCATATTCGGGCATGTATACTGTTTTTTGCGTGTGCGAAGTGGTAAAATCTTTGATGTCTTTGGGGACATAAAATCTCTCACCGAAATAATAGGAATGTGCCCCTGCGCCAATTCCGAGATAGCACTCGCTTCGCCAATATTTCAGATTGTGGCGACACTCATAGCCTGGTTTTGCGAAGTTGCTGACTTCATATTGCGAGAAGCCTAATTTTTCAAATTCTTCAACGGCTGTCAGATAAATCTCTGCTACGGTGTCCTCGTCGGGTAAAGGCGGGGGGTTCTTCCCGAAACGGGTGTTTGGCTCTATTTTCATCATATAAGCCGAAATGTGTGTAATCGGCAAAATCCCCAACAGACCGATTGAACGCTTAAAACTTTCAACCGTTTGATTAGGAATTCCCAACATCAAATCAACCGAAATATTTTTAAAGCCCGAATCATGTGCCAATCGCACTGCGTTAACCGCCGCTTCACAGTTGTGCTTTCTGCCTAATGCTAAAAGTTCTGAATCCAAAAATGACTGAACTCCTATTGAAATTCGGTTTACCCCACTGTTTTTGAGTGTTGACAAATCGCCGCTCGCAATTGAACCGGGGTTCGCCTCAATAGACACCTCAGGATTAGCCGCTGTGCTTATTTTACCCAAAATTTCGCTGATTTCCCACGTCATGAGGGATGGCGTTCCACCCCCGAAATAAACAGTATCATAGCAGTCGCCGTACGCCTTAACGTTGCGAATTACGGCGCGTGAATAAGAATACGCTGTTTCTTTATCAAAAGGAACGCTGTAGAAATCGCAATAAGGGCATTTTCCCGTGCAAAACGGAATATGAACATATAATCCCACCATAACTTAGTCCTCCAACTTCAAAACTGACATGAAGGCTTCTTGCGGAACTTCAACCGTCCCGAGTTGCCTCATTCTCTTCTTGCCTTCTTTTTGTTTTTCCAAAAGCTTTTTCTTTCTTGTAATGTCTCCACCGTAACATTTCGCGAGGACATCTTTTCGCATCGCCTTAACGGTTTCACGGGCGATTATTTTGCCGCCGATTGCGGCCTGAACAGGGACTTCAAACATTTGTCGCGGTATATTCTCTTTAAGCCGCTCAACAATTTTTCGCGCCCGTGTATATGCCTTGTCGGTGTGAACTATGAACGACAAAGCATCAACAATCTCTCCGTTCAAGAGTATATCAAGCTTCACAAGTTTTGAGGGCTTAAACCCAATAAGCTCATAGTCATAGCTTGCATAACCCCTTGTCTTTGATTTAAGGCTGTCGAAAAAGTCATAAACGATTTCGTTAAGCGGCAGTTCATAGTGAATATCTACCCTTGACTCATCGATATACTTCATGTCTTTAAAAGTACCCCTTCTTTCTTGACAAAGCTCCATTATATTACCCACGAATTCAGTCGGGCTGTAGATATTGGCAGAAACAACGGGTTCTTTGGCGTTAAGAATTTCGGCAGGATTCGGGTAGTTCAACGGATTATCAATGAAAACCGTTTCGTTGTTGGTGGTTGTAATTTCATACACAACCGATGGGGCGGTAGTGATAATGTCAAGATTATATTCGCGCTCAATTCGCTCTTGAATGATTTCCATATGCAACAGCCCCAAAAATCCACATCTGAACCCAAACCCGAGAGCAACAGAGCTTTCAGCCTCAAATGTAAGAGAGGCATCGTTAAGTCGCAGCTTTTCGAGCGCGTCACGCAAGTCGGTATATTTCGCCCCGTCAGCGGGGTAAATACCGCTGAAAACCATGGGGTTGACATTACGATAACCGGGTAAAGGCGTGTCGGCAGGGCGTTCTGAATGTGTCACCGTGTCGCCCACTTTTGTGTCGCCGATTGACTTAATTGATGCGGCGATATAGCCGACCTCTCCTGCCGCTAATCTGTCTGCCGGTGTCAAATTCACCGCGCCCATATAGCCCAATTCCACCACTTGAAACTCAGCGCGTGTTGCCATCATTAAAATTTTATCGCCGACTTTTAAAGTTCCCTCTTTAATTCTCACATATGCGATAACGCCTTTATAGGCATCATAATAGCTGTCGAATATTAACGCCTTAAGTGGGGCTTCGGGGTTGCCTTTTGGTGGGGGAACGGCTTTGACAATCCTATCTGTAACAGCCTTTATGTTTATACCATTTTTCGCACTTATAAGCGGCGAGTCGGCGGCCTCAATCCCGATTACATTTTCGATTTCTTCAATGCAAACTTGCGGTTGAGCCGATGGAAGGTCAATCTTGTTGATTACCGGGATAACCTCTAAGTCTTGCTCAATGGCAAGATAGGTGTTTGCCAACGTTTGAGCCTCAATTCCTTGTGAGGCATCAACAACGAGAATCGCGCCCTCACAGGCGTTCAAAGAGCGGCTGACTTCATAATTAAAGTCAACATGTCCGGGTGTATCAATGAGGTTAAAAACATAGTCAACGCCATCGTCGGCACGATAATTAAGCCTGACTGCTCTTGCCTTTATGGTTATCCCGCGTTCGCGTTCAATGTCCATATTATCAAGAATCTGCGCTTCCATATCTCTATGGGCAACCGCGCTGGTCTGCTCAAGTATCCGGTCTGCCAATGTTGATTTGCCGTGGTCGATGTGCGCTATAATACAAAAGTTTCTGATATTATCCAATTTCTCGCCCGTTTCCTTTCTTCTGTAAAACTCTCAACTCTTATTTTAACCCTTTTTCTAAAATTTGTCAAGTCGTGCTTGCGCTTTATTTTAAAATATGTTATTGAACACCGAAATTTTTTCTTGACAAATTGCGAAAATTATGTTAGAATAAAAATAGAAATCGAAAAAAAAAGGTGCGGTAAATGAGCAAATCTATCAGTTATGACGGATATTTTAAGGAATTGTTAGACGGGTTTCCCGATGATGATGTTGTTGCACTTATAAACGGTCTGTTTGGTACAACTTATCCTTATGACAGCAAAATTTTAAGGTTAGCCACCGAAAGCCATTTTGACGGTGAGGAAAAGCGTTCAGACACAATGCTTCGAATCGGCAAAGACGATTATCTTGTCGAAGTTCAAAGCGAGAACGACGAGTCAATGCCCTTAAGAATATTCGTTTATCAATATCGAGCGGCGTTGCAACACAGAACTACGCTTCGTGCAGATTATTTACGATTAGATTTTCCGAAAACGGTTGTATTCTACCTGCGAAGCAATAAAAACACCCCGCACGAGTTAACGATTGAGCTAAAATTACCGGACAGTAATATTGTTTCTTACAAAGTTCCGACTAAACGGCTCAGCGAATACAAACCGGAGGATTTAATAAGCAAGTCAATGCTGATTTTCGCGCCGTTTTATTCGATGCTGTTTG
>WRLV01000037.1 GCA_009777445.1 Oscillospiraceae bacterium
TCTACACTTTGCCACTCCCAATCTATGCCCACGATTTCATCATATTGTTCAAGACCTTTAGCCCAAATTCTCACGAAAAATCCGTCCTCAACGAGTATCTGAAACCAACGATGAATATTGCTTGAACTGCCGTATTCTCGCGGTGCAGCTTTCCATTGAATTCCGGTTCTCAAAACATAGAGAATGCCTACTAATATTTTACGCATATCGGGTGGTTTCCGACCACCTCCGGGCTTGCGTTTATATTCGCGATTCGGGTCACGTTCAGACTTGGGAAGTTCATCTTTTATTACTTCCCAAAATTCATCAGATATTGTCCACGATTGGTAACTGCTTTGTTTTGTTTCCATTTTCATCACCCCTATATTATATCGGTCGAAAATGGAAAAACTTTATTGTTGGATAGATTCTTAATCCCTTGGGAATATTTATGCTTTTAAGGTTTTTGCAACCGCCAAATGCTCTTTCTCCGATATGCGTAACGCTATCCGGTATTATTATTGACGTTAAGTTGGAACAATCGTAAAACGTCCAACTGCCTATTCGCGTAACACTTTCGGGGATTTCGACTTGTGTCAAATTAGCACCACGGATAAACATTTCGTCTCCTATGATTTTTACGGTGTCCGGGATTGTCACGCTTACTACATAATCAGCAAATTTGCTTTTCATTAAACAATCATAATGGTCTCCGCCACATTCCCAAAGATGTTCTCTGTCCCAATAGCTCAATTCAATTACGTCCTTACCTTCAATAGTCGGAGGTATATTCAACTATCGTTGACATACCAACGTATCTCGTTATAACAATTCCGTCCTCGTAAATGATATAAGTAAAATCACTCGGCGGGTTATACACTCCTATATATTCATTGGGGATTGTGTTTTCCATTTTCGTAGTTGTTTCCTGCTTGGTTGTTACAACTGTTTGTGGCGTGGTTGTCATTTTGGTTGTGGTGGTTTTTTCTGGTATACTTGTCGTTTCGGTTGGCGTGGTTTCATTTTCAGGAATTTCCCGTGTTGTTACAATGTCCGGTTCAGTATCAAAAGTATTATTTACTATTGAACCTTGGCATGACGATAAAACGAAACATAATGTTGTGATTAGTATAATTTGAATTTTTTTCATAAAAACTCCTTTCGTTTTCAAGCAAGTTGGTAATCGAATGAGAATATCTTCCATTAAAATTATAACATGCGGCGGTGATAAAGTCAAGTGTAAAGCGAGTTCTTAACCGGTTTCTTATAACTTCAGCGAGAAATTCGGGGTTTTTGAAAAAAATTGACAAATTTCGTAGGGGAGAAAAAAATCGGGACGGGCAAGCCCGTCCCCTACAACCCGTCCGCGCAAGCGGACACAATAATTGTCAATTGTCAATTGTACATTGTCAATTGTTCGTCATTCTCACGTATTTCAACCCTTCTTATTTTCCCTGATATGGTTTTGGGGAGAGCGTCTGCATATGCAATAATTCGTGGATATTTATAAGGAGCGGTTGTTTTTTTGACGTGGTCTTGAAGTTCTTTTGTCAGTTGAGCAGAGCCTTCATAGCCTTGTGAGAGAACTATTGTGGCTTTTACGGCAAAGCCACGCTCAGGGTCGGGTACGCCGGTAACAGCACACTCGGTAACAGCCGGGTGTTCAAGCAAAACGCTTTCTACTTCAAACGGGCCTATGCGATAGCCCGACGATTTTATAACATCATCGGTTCTTCCCACATACCAGAAAAAGCCAATTTCATCTCTATAAGCCGTGTCGCCTGTATGATAAAGGTCGTCATGCCAAATCTGCGCGGTTTTTTCGTCATCGCGAAAATATCCCGAGAACATGCCGAATGGTTTGCCGCCACCCGCCTCATCGGTACGAATACAAATCTCTCCTGTAACGCCCGGTGCGACTTCGTTGTCGTTTTCGTCAACAATCACCATTCTATAACCGGGTGCCGGCATTCCCATTGAGCCGAGTTGAGGTTGCATCCACGGGTAGCCTGTCCAGCAACTCAGTGTGGTCTCGCTTTGCCCGAAGCCCTCAAAAATTTTAAGCCCTGTGTTTTCTTTCCAAACTTTATAAATTTCGGGGTTCAACGCCTCACCGGCGGTTGTGCAGTGATGTAAAGCAGAAAAGTCGTATTTCTTCAAATCTTCTTTAATCAAATAGCGATACATGGTGGGTGGGGCGCAGAAAGTTGTTACTTTATACTTTGCGATTTTGTCTAATATATCAGGCGCGGAAAACTTATCGAAATCGTAGGTGAAGACCGCGCTTCCTGCTAACCATTGGCTGTACATCTTCCCCCAAAGACTTTTGAGCCAACCCGTATCAGAAATAGTGAAATGCAAGCCATCGGGCTGACAACGGTGCCAAAAACAGCCGGTCATGATATGCCCTAACGGGTAGGTATAATCATGCCAAACCATTTTAGGATAGCCTGTCGTTCCCGAAGAAAAAGCCATAAGCATCATGTCTGATTTTACGTTGTTGCGAGAAATAGGAGTTTCGGGGGCATTTTCAAGCTCTTTATCAAAATCAAGCCACTTTTCATTCGGGGGGTTGCCACCGAACACTGCCAATTTTTTTACTGTGGGACAGTCTGCCAGCGCGTCCTCCATTGCTCCTATAACCCCAAAACGTGGGGTGGTTAACAGCATTTTGATTGATGCGGCGTTCATGCGATATTCAAGGTCTTTTTTAGTCAACAAATACGTTGCCGGAACAGCGACTGCTCCCATACGGTGAAGCCCCATGAGAACGGGCCAATATCGCCAATCGCGCGACATAGTGAGCATAACCATATCGCCCTTTTCAATTCCCTGTGCGATAAAAAAGTTAGCCGCTTTTACCGACAAACGGCGAATTTCTTCATAGGTAAAGCGTTTTTCTTCACCCTCATTTGAAATCCACAAAAGTGCTAAGGCATCGGGAGTTTCGGCTGCCATTTCATCAAGACAATCAAAAGCGAAGTTGAAGTTGTCGGGAACTGTCAACTTATAATTCTTTTGAAGGTCGTCGAGAGTTGCGAAGTCATCGCGACTTCTCCCTGTATATTTTTCATATTGCATTCTTATCCCTCTCCTTTTTGCATAACAATCGCTAAAAATTTAGCCGACTTTCCGTCGAGAGCGCGCATGGCGTGCGCCTTAGACGAATCGAAATAAACGCTGTCACCTGTGTTTAAGTCATAAGTCAGTCCACCCATAAAAAGTCTCATTCGCCCTTCAACCATCAAGTTGAACTCCTGCCCGTCATGTGAGTGTTGTTCGGGCGAATCTATGTCATCTTTCGGCTCTACCGTCACCATAAATGGCTCGGCTAATTTGTTCTTAAATGTAAAGGCTAAGTGCTTGTAATTATAAGCCGCGCGGCGTTCAATCGAATAACCCTCACCCGCCCGCGTAAGGCAACACCCCGAAAGTTTCGGAGATTCGCCGCTCATAAGGTCAACAACATCGACACCGAGCAAAGATGCCGCGTTGTACAAAAACGAAAACGAGAAATCGTGTTCACCTTTTTCATAGGCAGCAAGCTCAGTGGTAGAAATTCCGGTTTTTTCGCAAAATATTTCGGGCGATAATTCGGCAATATCACGCAAAGCCGCCAAACGCTCACCTATTTCTTTTAACTGTATAGTCATTTTTTTCCTCTCTCCTTAAAGGCAGTAACCGCCTATAGAAGTTGCACTTCACATAGACGGTCGGTTGTTTATACCCTGTAAAGAGTATATTATTTTACTAATTCGATTAATGCCATTTCGGCGGCATCGCCGCGACGTGGCCCTGTGCGAATAATTCTTGTGTAGCCGCCGTTTCTTTCCTTATAACCCGGGGCTATTTCATCAAACAGCCTTTTTGAAACCGACTCTTTTGTTACATATGAAAAAACCTGTCGCTTTGAGTGCAGGTCGCCTTTTTTGCCCAACGTGATGATCTTTTCGGCTTCACAACGCACTTCTTTCGCTCTTGTGACAGTGGTTTCAATTTTTCCGTTCTCTAAGAGAAACGTCACTAACGCCCTTAACATGGCTCTTCTTTGGTCGCTTGGTCTGCCTAATTTTCTTTTAGTCGCCATAGCTGTGCTTTCCTTTCATTAAGAATTTAAATCATTGAGTCTTCGCTTGATGCTAAATCAAAGCCCATTGATTGGAGTTTTGCTCTTACCTCGTCAAACGATTTTTTGCCTAAATTACGCACCTTCATCATATCTTCGGGTGATTTTCCGATGAGGTCGTCAACGGTGTTCAGCCCGGCGCGTTTCAAGCAGTTAAAAGAGCGCACCGAAAGGTCAAGGTCTTCGATTGTCATTTCAAGCAGCTTGTCCTTTGAGTTGTCGTCTTTTTCCATCATCATTTCTGTGGCGACTGTCTCTTCAGAAAGCCCGACAAACAACGCCAAATGCTCACAAATAACCTTTGCGGCATAAGACACAGCTTCTTTCGCCGACATTGTGCCGTCAGTCCAGACTTCTATAATAAGTTTGTCAAAGTCAGTTCTTTGCCCCACACGGGTGTTTTCAACAGAATAATTCACCTTTAACACCGGCGTGTAAATGCTGTCAACGGCGATAACACCGATTATGGGTTGCAGCATCAATTTGTTTTTCTCTGCCGAAGCATATCCGCGCCCGCGGTCAAAAGTCAATTCCATAAAAAGTTTCGCACCCGCGCTTAAAGTCGCTATATGCATGTTCGGGTCTATTATTTCTATTTCGCTGTCGGTTTTAATGTCGCCTGCCTTTACTTCACATTCGCCCTCTGCCTCAATATAGACCGTTTTAGCGGTATCGGAATACATTTTTGCGATAAGCCCTTTGATGTTGAGGATGATTTCGGTGACGTCTTCTTTAACCCCGGGGATTGTAGAAAATTCATGTTGAACACCGTCAATCTTAACTGATGTCACCGCAACGCCGGGTAAAGAGGAGAGTAATACGCGCCTTAAACTGTTCCCGATTGTGTTTCCGAAACCATGTTCGAGTGGTTCAAGACAAAACATACCGTATTTCCCGTCGGGTTTATGCCTTACGGTCTCTATGTTAGGTTTTTCAAATTTTTCAAGCATAAATTTTAACCCTCCTGTTTGTATAATTGAAATAACTGCACATCATAACATTATATGCAAACAGGCTATTATTTAGAATACAACTCTATAATTAAATGTTCTTCAATTTCAAAGTCGAGTTCGTCACGAGTGGGAAGCCTTACAATTCTCGCGTTCATAGCCTCTTTGTTCATATCCATCCACACAGGGACGATTCTGCCGTGCGTTGCATCTGCAATCTGTGCAAACTTAGGGCTTTTCTTGCTTTTTTCATGCACTTCAACAATATCACCGGCTTTTACACGATATGAGGGAATGTCAACCCGTCTCCCGTTCACCGTGAAATGGCCGTGACCCACGAGCTGGCGTGCTTCTCTTCTTGTTATAGCCATTCCCATTCTAAACACAATATTATCCAACCTTGATTCAAGCAACTTAATCAAGTTTTCACCGGTAACGCCGCTTTCTTTTGCAGCCAATTCATAATAGTGATAGAACTGCTTTTCAAGCACGCCGTATATAAATTTCATTTTCTGCTTTTCGCGAAGTTGAATTCCATATTCTGAGAGTTTCTTTCTCATATTTGTTTGTCTGTTGCGTTTTGTTTCTTTCTTAGCGGTATAGCCCAAAACAGCGGGGCTTATTCCGAGAGCCTTACACCTTTTAGCGATAGGCGTTCTGTCTATTGCCATTAGTTACCTCCAAAATTGTTTATTAAAATATAATATCGAGAATAACTCGACACCGGGCAAACATAAACCCGAATACACACCCTATACCCTGCGGCGTTTAGGGGGACGACACCCGTTATGCGGAATGGGTGTAACGTCTTTGATGAGCCTTACTTCAAGCCCTGCTGTTTGAAGCGCGCGTATTGCCGCCTCTCTGCCCGAACCCGGACCCTTCACAAACACTTCAACCGTTTTAAGACCGTGTTCCATCGCCGCTTTTGCCGCTGTTTCAGCCGCTGACTGCGCCGCGAACGGGGTGGATTTTCTCGAACCTCTGAAACCTAAGCCCCCGGCACTCGCCCACGACAACGCATTTCCGGCAAGGTCGGTGATTGTAACTATTGTATTGTTAAAGGTTGACTGAATATGGGCTGAGCCGTTTTCTATGTTCTTACGCTCACGGCGTCTGCGAATTACCGGCTTTTTTCCGCCCTTAGTCTGTTGTTTTGCCATATTTTTCTCAAACCATTCCTTTCCGCTTTATTTTTTTATGCTATTTCTTTTTGTTTGCAATTGTTTTACGCGGCCCTTTGCGTGTTCTCGCGTTGGTTTTTGTTCTTTGACCGCGAACCGGCAACCCTTTGCGGTGACGTTGACCGCGGTAGCAGTTGATTTCTACCAAACGCTTAATATTTAAAGCGACATCACGTCTTAAATCACCCTCAACCAAACAGCCGATGCTTTCAATGGCATCACGGATTTTAGCTTCGTCTGAGTCAGACAAGTCTTTAACGCGAATGTCGGGGCTAACCCCTGCCGTCGCCAATATGTCGTTTGAGGTTTTTCTGCCAATCCCGAAAACATAGGTTAATCCTATTTCAATTCGTTTACTCTTGGGCAAATCTACTCCGGAAATTCTCGCCATGCTCTTTTATCCTTTCTTAAAATATTTTAGTTTTTAAATCATTTAACTGTATTAGCCCTGTCTTTGTTTGTGTTTGGGCTCTTTGCAGATAACCATGACACGACCGTTGCGCTTAATAATTTTGCATTTGTCGCACATGGGTTTTACCGATGGTCTAACTTTCATTTTTTCAAACATACCCTTTCTGCACAAACGTGCTTTGGAGGAATTGCAAGAAATCGTTAAACACAATTCCTCTCTCTTATTTCGCGCGCCATGTGATTCTGCCCTTCGTCAGGTCATAAGGCGACATTTCAACCGTTACTTTATCACCCGGCAGAATACGAATGAAGTTCATGCGTAGCTTGCCGCTAACGTGCGCTAAAATTTTATGCCCGTTAGAAAGCTCAACCTGAAAATTCGCGTTCGGCAATGCTTCAAGTATTATTCCTTCAACCTCGATTACGTCTTCTTTTGACAAGCTAATCACTCTCCCTTTGATTCTGCGGCTCCAAAGTTAAGACTATGGAGTTCTTTTCTTAACCTTTTGTCGGTAATATCTTCAACCTCAATAAACCGTGTGGTTTTTTGAAGATGTCGAACATTTTTCTTCTTGGGGCTTTGTGCTTTTCTACGTCTGCCATCAGCAATATATGCGAATTGCTCTTCACACTTGATTACCGCATAAAAGCTTCCTGCATCATGCCCACTAATACTCTTTACAACCATGCCGGACTTTACTTCCATCTTTTCAGACATGCCCTTTCTGCGCAAACTTATGGTTTCTCCTAAACAAGCGTCATAATAATAGGCTCGCCCTCGGTGACGGCAATGGTGTGTTCAAAGTGTGCGCATAAATTGCCGTTTCCCTCAACCACTGTCCAGCCGTCGCTCAGCGTGCGAACATTCGAGGTAGTCGCGTTAACCATAGGCTCTATCGCTAACGTCATGCCCGGAACTAACCGCGGGCCTCTTCCTGCTTTCCCAAAATTGGGAATGTCAGGTTCTTCATGCAACGTTCGCCCGACACCGTGACCGATATACTCTTTAACTATGTGATAACCACTATTCTCACAGTGCTTTTGTATAGCATCTGAAATGTCGCCCACTCTGTTTCCCGCAACCGCTTTTTTTATGCCTTGATAAAGACATTCCTCAGTAACTCTCAACAAATCTCGCGCTTGTTCCGACACATTGCCAACGGCGAACGTTTTTGTGTTGTCACCGTGAAACCCGTCAACAAACGCCCCTATGTCAACCGAAACAATGTCCCCGTCTCTCAGGATTTTCCTTTTAGAAGGAATCCCGTGAATTAACTCATGGTTCACCGAGATACAGGCATTTCCCTTAAAACCTTTATAGCCTGCGAAAGAGGGTTTTCCGCCGCGCACAGTGATGAATCTGCGAATCATGCTGTCGAGTTCTAACGTGCTTATTCCGGCGCGAACAGCCTTGCCGATGTGTTCGAGAGCCAACGCCGCGAGTCGCGCCGCCGCCATCATCTTAGAGAGTTCGGCTTTCGTTTTAACGATTATCATGAGTCCTCAACTGCCGCAAAAACAAGTTTTGTGGTATCTTCAATTAATTCTTGCCCGACAATCGTTACGAGCTTTCCACGCTCTTTATAGAAGTCAATCAGCGGCTCTGTGATTTCGTGATAAACTTTTAGTCTTAAAAGAACTGTCTCGGGTTTATCGTCGTTGCGTTGAACCACTTCGCCATCGCAAATATCACACATTCCATCAACTTTAACAGGGCGATACTCAACGTGGTATGATGCACCGCAAGCCAAACATACTCTTCTGCCCCCCATTCGCGCGTTGATTTTTTCATCGGGGACGTGAATGTTGATTACCTTGTCGATAAGAATTCCCATCTGTTCAAGGGCTTGAGCTTGGGCGACATTGCGCGGAAAACCGTCTAAGACAAACCCGTCTTTGGCATCACTTTGTGCGACACGGCTTTTCAGTATTTTAATCACAACGTCATCGGGGACTAAATTGCCGCTGTCCATATAAGACTTTGCTTTAAGCCCTTCGGGTGTTTCGTTTTTAATTGCTTCTCTTAAAATATTTCCGGTGGATATTGACAAAATTTTATATTTGTCACAAACCTTTTCTGCCTGAGTTCCTTTGCCGGAACCGGGTGCGCCTAAAAACATCAAATTCATAGCATGACTCCCTTTCACAAACACAGTTGTCTTTATTCTAAGAAACCCTTGTGGTGGCGCATCATCATTTGGCTTTCAAGTTGACGCACAGTTTCAAGGATAACACCAACTACGATTAAAAGCGTTGTTCCACCTAACGAAAGCCCTTGTATGGCAGTAACGTTGGTGAAGATAATCGGGAAAACTGCGATGAAACCTAAGAATATAGCCCCGATAAGCGTAATCTTAGAAAGCGAGTTTTGGATAAAGTCAGATGTCGGTTTTCCGGGTCTTATCCCGGGAATAGCACCATTATTTTTCTTTAGATTATTGGCAATTTCGATTGGATTATACTGCATAGCTATATAGAAGAAGTTAAAGCCGATAATCAAGAAGAAATAAAGCACGCCATACACCCAACTGTTTTGACTGAACACACGAACAAAGCCATCCCAGAAGCTGTCGTTTTGCCCGTCAATTTGGAAGAACGAAAGAATTGTCTGAGGCAACGACATAATTGACATTGCAAAGATAATTGGCATTACCCCCGCCATCGCAACCTTAATGGGAATGTGGGACGACTGACCACCGTACATCTTTCTTCCGACCACTCTTTTTGCATATTGCACAGGAATTCTTCTCTCAGAGTTTTGCATAAGAACCACCAGCGCAATCATCAAAACATAAATAACAAGAATTAACGGAACTAAGAAATAGTTTTGTTGATTTTGAGCATCAACCTGCCTAATTAATCCGTTAATATCACGCGGCATACTTGAGACAATACCCGCGAAAAGGACGATTGAAATGCCGTTTCCTATTCCCTTTTCGCTGATTTGGTCTCCCAACCAAACCACCAACATCGCCCCTGCCACTAAACAGCCGATAATTGACACCATAGTTAAAATGCCGTCAAATCCCTCGGTATAGTGAACTGCCCCGACATTGCGAAGGCTGATATAAAACGCCGTCGCCTGGAAAATTGCAATTCCTATAGTCCCCAATTTCGTTATGCGATTGATTTTTTTTCTGCCCTCATCACCCTCTTTAGACAACCTCTCAAGCGCGGGAATCGCCACCGTCAAGAGTTGCATAATAATCGAGGCGTTAATGAAAGGCGTAATAGACATTGCAAAAATCGCACCGCCGCCGAGCGCGCCCCCGGTTAATGTGTCCATTAACTGCATAAGGGTACCCTCTTGAATCAGCTCTTGTATTTTTGACGGGTCTAAAAACGGGACTAAAAGGTTGGAGCCAAAACGGAAAACCACAATTATGAACAATGTGAACAAAATCTTTGAGCGGAGTTCTTTGATTGTCCATGCGTTTTTAAAAACCTCAACCATTATTGAACCACCTCAGCCTTCCCTCCGGCGCTTTCAATCTTTGTTTTTGCCGCATTTGAAAACTTCGCCGCTTTTACTGTCAACGGTTTTGTAATATCGCCTTTTGCCAATATTTTAATACCGCTTAAAGTTTTTTTAATGAGCCCACTGTCGAGGACCGCCGCTTCATCTACAACCGCGCCCGACTCAAATCTCTCTTCTAAATCAGAGAGATTGACTATAGCATATTCGGTAGAGAATATGTTGTTAAACCCTCTCTTAGGAATACGCATTGCCATTTTGGTCTGACCGCCCTCAAAGCCGGGTTTAACACCGCCGCCCGAGCGCGCCCATTGACCTTTATGCCCCTTGCCTGCTGTTTTGCCCTGCCCACTCCCGTGTCCGCGCCCAATCCGCTTAGACTCTTTGTTAGAACCCGGAGCAGGTGATAAATCGTGTAACTTCATTTATATTTTCACCCCACTGATGTCAATTGACAATTGACAATTGACAATTGACAGTTGACAATTGACAGTTGACAGTTGACAGTTATTGTGTCCGCCACCGCGGACGTTTTTAAAAATTTAACTTTTAACTATTGTTACTAATGCGACTAATTCAAAATCCGTCGCCAACGGCGACTCCACAATTGTCAATTGTCAATTGTCAACTGTCAATTGTCATCAGCTGTCGTCACTTCAACCAAATAAGAAATATGGTGGAGTTTTCCCTTAGTTGCCGCATTATCGGGTTGAACGGTTTGAGAGCCGATTTTTTTAAGCCCCAGCGAGTGGGCTGTGGCGATATGGCTGTCTTTGCGCCCCACCAACGATTTTTTCAGTTTAATTTTAATTGCCATGAGCTTCAACACCTTTCATTCACGCAAAGATTTCTTTGACGGTTTTTCCTCTTATAGTCGCAACCTGTTCAGCGTCGCGGACAGTGGTTAAGCCTTGAACTGTCGCTCTTACCACGTTGCACGGGTTGTTTGAGCGCAAAGACTTAGTTCTGATGTTTTTAATCCCCGCCATTTCAACTACCGCGCGAACAGGACCACCCGCGATAACACCGGTACCATCGGGAGCGGGCTTCATAAGAACCGAAGCGGCCCCGAATTTGCCGATAATTTCGTGTGGAATGGTAGTGCCTTTAAGCGAAATCTCGAAAATATTTTTCTTCGCGTCCTCAATCCCCTTGCGAATCGCATCGGGAACCTCGTTCGATTTACCCATTCCGAAACCAACTATGCCGGCGCCGTTTCCGACCACCACTAACGCGGAAATCTTCATAATTCGCCCGCCCTTGACGGTTTTGGATACTCTCTTAATATTAACGACTCTTTCGGTAAGCTCATATTGCGATGCATCTAAAAGTGCCAATGTATTATCCTCCCTATAGTTAGTTTAACCGGGGCTAAAACTTGAGTCCGCCCTCGCGTGCGCCATCGGCAAGTGCGGCTATACGTCCGTGATAGACATAGCCCGAACGGTCGAATACAACCGACTCGATGCCTTTCGCCTTAGCTCTTTGCGCAATTTTCAAACCTATTTTTTTCGCGGCATCGACATTCCCCCCATAACCGTCAAAATCTTTTTCAACGGTGCTTGCGCTGACAAGGGTTGTTCCGACAACATCGTCAATCAGTTGAGCGTAAACATTCATAGATGAGCGAAAG
This sequence comes from Oscillospiraceae bacterium, assembly GCA_009777445.1. Taxonomy (GTDB): domain Bacteria; phylum Bacillota; class Clostridia; order Oscillospirales; family Ruminococcaceae; genus Ruminiclostridium_E. The sequence goes on from WRLV01000037.1 coordinate 11,759, forward strand.
ACGTTAAGGCGCGGACGTGCGGCGGTTCCGCTGATTTTGCCGCGGACTCTTTTGTGTCTTTTCAGCCGACTTGTATTTTTGCTGACAATTTTAATCATATCCAGACATGCCTTTCTGCACCAACGTGCCTTTTTTATTTTTTACCCTTTCCTGCCTTGCCCTCTTTGCGCAAGACGATTTCACCGACATATTTAATCCCCTTGCCTTTATACGGCTCTACCGGACGTTTGCCGCGAACTTGCGCTGCAAATTGCCCGACTTTTTGTTTGTCTATGCCGGTAATAATTATTTTGTTAGGGGCTGGCACTTCTATTTTGATGTCATCAGTGTCAGACATAATCACGGGGTGAGAATACCCGACCGTAAGGTTCAAGTCTGCCCCTTGTTTGGCGCAACGATAACCAACGCCGCTTATTTCAAGCTCTTTCTTGAAACCGTTTGTGACTCCCTCAACCATGTTGAACAAAAGCGTTCTCGTCAATCCATGAAGCGAACGATTTTCTTTGCTGTCATCAGGGCGCGTAACCTTAATCACATCACCCTCGCGGTTAAGTTGAATCGATGGGCTTAAAACCCTGTTTAAACTGCCCTTTGGGCCTTTTACGGTAACCGTGTTCCCGTCAATTTTGACATCAACTCCGGCAGGAACAGTAACCGGTTTATTTCCAATTCTTGACATTTCTGTTCCCCCTTACCATATAAAAGCAAGTATCTCGCCGCCAACGTGTTCGGCTCGCGCACGCCTGTCAGTCATGACCCCTTTAGAGGTTGACACGATGGCGATTCCGAGACCTTTCATTACGCGCGGCATATCCTTGCTGTTTGAATAAATTCTCAAACCGGGCTTCGACACACGTTTTAGCCCTTGAATGACTTGTGACTTGTTCTCAGTATACTTAAGAGTAATTCTGATAACGCCTTGCTTATTGTCTTCAATCACCCTGAAATTCTTTATATATCCTTCTTCACTCAGAATTTGGGCGATTTGTTTTTTCAAATTTGAACAAGGCACATCAACGCTCGGGTGCTTTGCGGCACCGGCATTACGTATTCTCGTAAGCATATCTGCGATAGTATCAGTTATCTGCATTATTTACTTCCCCCTTCAATTTTTTGTTTGGAATGTGTAATACTTAAAGAAGCTAAGTTCTCGCTTAGTATAGCCGTTTGTTTCTTACCAGCTTGCTTTTTTAACGCCCGGTATCTGCCCTTTATAGGCAAGCACTCTGAAACAAATTCTGCAAATTCCAAACTTGCGAAGATAGGCGTGAGGTCTGCCGCAGATTTTACATCTGTTATAAGCGCGAGTCGAAAACTTTGCTTCACGCTTTTGTTTAGCAATCATTGATTTCTTTGCCATTTCAGACATGTCCTTTCCGCACAAACGTGCTACTGAAAGATATTTTAATTATTTTGCAAACGGAGCTCCCATAAGTGACAGCAGCTCTCTGGCTTCCTCATCTGTTTTCGCCGTTGTAACAAAGCTTATGTCCATTCCCCTTACAGCATCAATTTTATCATATTCTATTTCGGGGAAAATAAGTTGTTCTTTCACCCCCACGGAATAATTTCCGCGCCCATCGAAAGAGTTGGGGTTAATTCCTCTGAAGTCACGCACACGGGGCAAAGCGACATTGAAAAATCTGTCAAGAAACTCATACATGGTTTTATCTCTGAGTGTTACTTTAACGCCGATGATGTTGCCCTCGCGCAGTTTAAAATTCGCCACCGATTTTTTAGCTTTACAGATAATCGGTTTTTGCCCGGTTATTGTTTTCAAGTCACCGATAATATTATCGACAACCTTTTGATTATCTTTCGCCTCACCGCAACCCACATTGACTACAATCTTATGCACCTTAGGTATTTGCATAACACTTTTATATCCAAATTTCTTGAAAAGTGCCGGTGCCACGGTTTCGGTGTAATAGGTTTTCATTCGTGCCATTTATTGTTACTCCTTAGTTTCCATATAAAAGCAGAAATTTACTTTATTCTGCAACTTCATATGGTTATTTTTGATAGTAGATTACAGCTTCGCGCCGCACTTTTTGCAGATGCGCACTTTGCCGTCATCTCTCAACTCAGCCCCAACACGAGTAGGCTTTTTGCATTTCGGGCAAACAGGCATAACCTTGCAAGCATAAATCGCGCCTTCGGCTTTGACAATTCCACCGAGTTGCCCTTGACGGCGAGGTTTAACATGCTTTGTCACCATGTTTCTGCCCTCAATGATAATTTTTCTCTCTTTTGGGCTGACTTCAAGCACTTTACCGGTTTTCCCTCTGTCCTTGCCGGAAATAATCATGACTGTGTCGTCTTTCTTAACGTGCAATGTTCTCATTTTTACATTCCCCCCTTATAACACTTCGGGAGCAAGTGACAGAATTTTTATATATTCCTTCTCACGAAGCTCTCTCGCAACGGGGCCGAAGATACGGGTTCCCCTTGGGTTTTTATCTTCTTTTATGATAACCGCCGCGTTCTCGTCAAAGCGAATGTATGTGCCGTCATCGCGTCTAATCGGGCTTTTGGTTCTTACAACAACACATCTGACGACTTCACCCTTCTTGGCTGTGCCACCCGGTGCCGCTTTTTTAACCGAAGCTACAATTACATCGCCGACTCTTGCATATCGCCTGCGAGTGCCGCCGAGCACTCTTATGCACATAACCTCTTTCGCCCCGGTGTTATCGGCCACCCTAAGGCGTGTTTGCATTTGAATCATTGGTCAATCTTCCTCTCAATTTTTTCACAGATGAAAGCTTATTTCGCTCTTTCAAGCACGCTTACCAAACGCCATCTTTTTTCTTTTGAAAGCGGTCTTGTTTCCATAACCTCAACCTTATCACCAACGTTGCAAGTGTTTTGTTCATCATGCGCTTTCAGCTTTATTGTCCGCTTGATTATTTTTTTATACAAAGGGTGACGAACGTTCTCGTGCATCGCCACAACGATTGTTTTATCCATTTTGTTGCTGACAACTCTGCCTATTCTGCTTTTTCTCAGATTTCTGGTACTCATTTAACGTTCTCCTCCCTTCTCAACTTTTAAGTTCGCGCACGCGCTGAATAGTTTTTATTACGGCAATTTGTCTTTTTACCGCTTTTATTTTTTGCGGATTTTCAAGCTGGTTTACCGCATGTTGAAAGCGAAGGTTGAACAATTCTTGTTTGAGGTCTATCGATTTTTCTTTAAGCTCAAGGTCTGACAGCTTGTGCATATCCTTAGCAATTTTCGTAGCCATAGATTATGAAACCTCCTCTTCCCTCTTGATAAATTTACATTTAATCGGAAGTTTGTGCATAGCAAGTCGCATAGCTTCACGGGCAACTTCCTCGCCGACACCCGCAATTTCAAACATCACACGCCCGGGTTTAACTACTGCTACCCAATATTCGGGCGAGCCTTTACCTGAACCCATTCGCGTTTCCGCCGGTTTTTCAGTTACGGGTTTGTGCGGAAAAATCTTAATCCAAACTTGACCGCCACGTTTGATATAACGGGTCATCGCAATACGGGCGGCCTCTATTTGATTAGAGGTTATCCACGCCGGCTGAAGTGCCTGCAACCCATATTCGCCATTGCTCACCACGTTGCCGCGTGTTGCTTTTCCCGTCATTCTTCCACGATGTTGTCGTCTGTATTTAACTCTTTTTGGAAGTAGCATTATTCGTTACCCCCCTCTTTTTTTGGTGCTGAGTTGGCTTGCTGTGTGGGCTGGCGCACCGGCCTGTTAACCTGTGCCGTTGGTCTGTTGTCTCTATTGCCGCCGTAGCCGCCTCTGTTACCGCCGCCAAAACCACCTCTGCCGCCGTCTCTGTTGCCGCCGTAGTTACCACCGCCATCACGGTTGAAACCGCCCGGTCTTCCTCGGCCTTCTCTTCTTTCGCCGCGACTGTCTCTGCCGCCGTCACGCCTTCTTTGACCTTTTTCAACGATATTGCGAGTTTTGTTCGCGCCGATTTCGCCTTTGAGAACTTCGCCCTTATAAATCCAGACTTTAACGCCGATAACCCCATAGGTGGTGTTAGCGCGCGCTGTCCCGTAATCTATGTCGGCTCTTAGTGTTTGCAGGGGGATTGTCCCCTCGTGATAATTTTCACTTCTCGCAATTTCAGCCCCACCTAAACGCCCGGCAACCATTGTTTTAATTCCCATTGCGCCGGCTTTCATGGTTCTTCCGATGACCGCTTTCATAGCGCGGCGGAAAGATACCCTTTGTTCAAGCTGTGATGCAATATTCTCCGCGACAAGTCGTGCGTTAAGGTCTAAGTCCTTAATTTCGAGTATATTGAGGTTAACCGGTTTTCCTTTGGTTATTACCTCTATATCTTTGCGCATTTTTTCAATTTCAGCCCCCTTGCTTCCGATAAGGATGCCGGGTTTTGCGGTGTGGATGAATATTTTGACTTTTTTAGTCGCAGCATCGCGTTCAATCTCAACAGATGATATTCCCGGCTTCATCGGAACCGGAGATTTATCTGATTTATAGGTCTTATTAAAAAAATATTCACGGATTTTATAGTCTTCAACAAGTATATCGCCGAAGTCGGCTTTCCCTGAATACCAACGGGAATCCCAATCTTTGATAATACCAACTCTAAGACCGTGCGGATTAACCTTTTGTCCCATTTTCAGACATATCCTTTCTGCACCAACGTGCCTTTGAAAGTTTCTTTTTCCGCATTTACACGGTTCTACTTTCAAATTTCTCCTACTGAGTTTCTTTGACAACCAACACAATGTTGGAAGTTCTTTTTAAAATACGGTGCGCCCGCCCGTGGTCTTTAGGTCTTATACGTTTTAATGTCACGCCTGCCCCGCACCAACACTGTGAAACAAAGCAATTTCCTACATCCATATCGTGGTTATTCTCGGCATTCGCCATAGCGGATTTCAGAAGTTTCATCAAAGGCTCACTTGCGGATTTGGGGGTTTGTCTTAAGATTGCCATAGCCATATCGCACGGCTTATTCCTTATCAGATTAAGCACAATCCCCACCTTGCGAGGTGAAATGCGCACCTGTTTGAGTTCTGCTCTTGCCTCCATTGAATCCCCCTCCTACTTCTTACTGGTTTTGCTTCCGGCGTGTCCGCGATAAGTTCTTGTGGGAGCGAATTCGCCTAATTTATGCCCCACCATATCCTCAGTCACGTACACCGGAACGTGTTTTCTGCCGTCATGCACAGCAAAAGTATGCCCCACAAAATCGGGGAATATAGTGCTGGCGCGACTCCATGTTTTAAGGACCTTCTTCTCGCCTTTTTCGTTCATGACGAGAACTCTTTTCATAAGAACCTCTTGAACAAAAGGCCCTTTTTTAATACTTCTGCTCATCGTGATTTCCTTTCAAGTTTAAGCAAGTTTAACAGGATTATTTCTTGTCTCTGCGCCTTACAATAAATTTATCGCTCGCTTTTTTCTTAGAGCGAGTTTTATAGCCTAAAGTTGGTTTTCCCCAGGGTGTAACAGGCCCTGCACGCCCTATGGGTGAACGCCCTTCACCACCGCCATGAGGGTGGTCACAAGGATTCATTACCGAGCCACGCACTGTGGGTTTAATTCCCATGTGACGAACTCTTCCCGCTTTACCCAAATTCACGTTTCCGTGGTCGGGATTAGAAACCGAACCGATTGTAGCTATACATCTGTCGGCTATGTTGCGAAGCTCACCACTCGGAAGCCTGACAAGTGCCATGCCGTTTTCTTTAGCCATAAGTTGCGCACTGTTTCCGGCCGAACGCACTAACTGCGCGCCTTTTCCGGGATAAAGCTCGATATTGTGAATCACAGTACCCACCGGCATGTCTTTGAGCGACATTGAGTTACCCGGTTTAATATCCGCGCCTTTCCCCGCTCTCACGACATCGCCTACTTTAAGCCCATCGGGTGCCACAATATACCTTTTTTCACCGTCTTCATATTGAACCAACGAGATGAAAGCACTGCGGTTAGGGTCATATTCGACTGTTAAAACATTCGCGTCCATGTCGAGTTTGTTTCTTTTAAAGTCAATAACCCTGTATTTAACACGGTTTCCGCCGCCCCTGTGTCTTACTGTAATTCGCCCGTAGCTGTTGCGCCCCGCGTGCTTTTTAAGGGTACGCAAAAGGCTCTTTTCGGGCTCAACCTTAGACAGTCCGCTATAGTCAACCACGCTCATTCCGCGTCGCCCCGGCGTGGTAGGCTTATAATTTTTGATTGCCATTTTTCGCCATGTCCTCCTCGCATCAAAGGGAAATGGAAAATTTCAGTTTTCCCTTTTTGTAGATTTATTTTCAAACCATCTCTTCTTAAAGACTGTTAGTTCATCCCGTCAAAAAACTCAATTGTCTTTGAATCACTTTCAAGGGTAACAATAGCTTTTTTCCAGCTTGCAGTGTACCCTTCGGTGCGCCCTTGCCGTCTCTTTTGACCTCTGACGTTCATGGTGTTCACCTTTTTTACTTTAACGCCGTCAAATAAAGACTCGACAGCTCTCTTTATTTCGATTTTATTCGCGCTCTTCATAACCTTAAAGGTGTATTTCATCTGCGCCAACCCGTCCATTGCGCGTTCAGTGATGATGGGGCGCAAAATCATATCTTGAGGAATTCTTTCCATTTATGCATACACCTCCTCAATTTTTGCAACCGCATCTTTCACAACGATTAATTTATCGTGGTTAAGAATGTCATAGACGTTAAGAGTGTTCACCTGTGTGGTCGTAACGCCCGGAATGTTAGCCGCGCTCTTGATGACTGTTTTGTCATTCTCGCCTAAAACGATGAGCACTTTCTTCCAAAATTTGCGATTGACTTCTTCGCCTTTTTTCTCGCCGCGCTTAATTTTTACCGCGCGCTCGTATTCTAAAAACGGAGCAAGAGCTTTAACCATAGCTTTGGTCTTAAACTCGTCCAACTTTAAAGTGTCAAAAACCATCATTTCATTAGCGGCGACTTTAGCTGACAACGCCGATTTCATAGCAATTTTTCTGACTTTTTTGTTGAGCGAATATCTATAACTTCGCGGTTTCGGGCCTAACGCAACACCGCCGTGTCTCCATTGTGGGCTTCTCGTTGAGCCTTGGCGTGCTCTGCCTGTTCCTTTTTGCCGCCAAGGTTTCTTGCCACCGCCCCTGACCTCGGTTCTGGTTAGGGTGGATTGTGTACCCTGTCTTTGATTAGCTAAATAGTTCACAACCGCCGCATGCATTACGGCTGCGTTTGGTTTAACGCCAAACACATCTTCGTTTAAGTCAAGGGTGGAAAGCTCATTGCCGCCCATGTCAAATACCGTTACCTTTGCCATGTCTTATTCTCCTCCCTTATACTTTCTTCACCGCGTCGGTAATGCAAACCACCGAGCCTTTAGGCCCCGGAATTGCTCCTTTGACCGCGATTAAATTATTTTCAGAATCAACTTTAACAACAGTTAAATTTTGAACTGTCACCTTCTCGGCACCCATATGTCCGGGCAAACCTTTGCCTTTAAATATGCGCGATGGTGACGAACACGCTCCCATTGAACCCGCGTGTCTGTGAACCGGCCCCGAACCGTGGGTTTCTTTGATTCTCGAGTTGTTGTGTCGCTTGATTGTTCCTTGGAAACCCTTACCTTTGCTTATTCCCGAAACGTCAATTATTTCGCCTTCTACAAATAACTCGGCTTTAATAATGTCACCGGCATTAACAGCACTCATGTCGTCAAGCCTAAATTCTTTAAGGTGACGTTTAAACGGAGAATCGCTCTTTTTAAAGTGACCCGCTTTAGGTTTGTTGACACCTTTCGGGGATATGTCTCCAAAACCCAACTGAATGGCTTCGTAACCGTCATTTTCTATGGTTTTCTTTTGAACCACGACACACGGCCCTGCCTCTACTACCGTCACGGGGACTACTTTTCCCGCTTCATTGAAAATTCGGGTCATACCGATTTTCTTTCCTATTAAACCTTTTTTCACAGGTTTTCTTACCTCCCTTGGTTATTGGTTGACGGCTTAAAGTCGCCAACATGACCGAATCTGCTCTTTTTAAAACTCCATTGAAATTTCAACGCCCGCCGGAAGCTCTAACCCTTGTAACGCTTCAACGGTTTTGTTGGTCGGGCGGATTACTTCAACAAGTCTTTTGTGTGTGCGCTGTTCAAATTGTTCACGACTGTCTTTATATTTGTGAACCGCACGGAGTATCGTGATTATCTGCTTATCAGTCGGAAGCGGAATAGGCCCCGACACTTTTGAACCTGTGCGCTTTGCTGTGTCTATAATTTTTGAAGTAGCCGAATCAACAACCTGATGTTCATAACCCTTGATTTTAATTCTAACCTTTTTCTTGCCGGTCAAATCTTATTTTCCCCCTTTCAAAAGATTTTGCTGTCATCGGTTAACGCTATTAATTAACATAACACTATGCCGTGTGTTCCGCATTGCCGTGCAACCGATGCCTAAAATAACACGATAAAAATAATTATACAACATCTCACCGCTAAATGCAATAGTTATTGTAAAATTTATCAGTTAGAAAATATCAACGAATAAGCCCGAAAATTTGTGCAATATTAACAAAAACCTCTCATCTTCTTCCCCTAACCAACTCGTTGAAGGGAGGTCTGACAATTTCGTCAACAGAATTTACGTTTTGAACTTCAATAAGATAATGCACATTTTTCTCATTAACAGTGCCAAAATGTTCAAGCCTTATCGAATTGTCGGTATTGTTAACGATAAAGACCGAATAAAGGCTGTCTAACTTGCCCTCGAAACCAAACTCACCGAAATAATCGTAAAACGCATCGGAAAGTTTCTCGACATCATAAAACGCAGTGACTTGAAGGTCGCCGCTAAGCCTTATTTGTTTAGAGTTTGAAACCGCCTGTGGCTCGAAAAAAAGAATGTCCGTGCCGATATAAGCGCGCCGCTCACTTCTTGTATAGCGTTCAAAGCCGGGTGAGCCTATTGAAAACTCAGCCCATGAGTCATAACCCGAAGCGGCGTTGCTTAACCGCGCGCCGTCGTTGTGTTCAACATAAAAGGTGCTGTCGTTCGCCATCATCAGAAAATATGACATAATCTCACCATCAAAGCGGTATGAACACGCCAAAACCTGATTATTGCGGGCTTTATCGGCAATTGAAACATACGCCGAATTATAGCCCGCAAATCTGCTTTTGAGTTCGGTTATAATTTTAGCTTCCGATTGATTTTCCGAACAGCCGCCAAAACACAAAACAACAAGCGCGACAAAAAAGAGTCTCTTCATCACAAAAACCTACAATTTTTATTCTGTTCTTATTCTGCGAACCCACTCTCTACCAATTGAACAAGGCTATTGACCGCTGTTTGCTCGTCTGCGCCGTCAGCGATAATGCGAATAGGAGTCCCCCCGTTGATTCCGAGAGACAGAATCCCCAAAAGGCTTTTCGCGTTCACTCTACGCTCGTCCTTTTCAACCCAAATAGAAGATTTAAATTCGTTTGCCTTCTGAATAAAGAAGGTTGCGGGACGCGCGTGTAAACCCACCGAGTTCTCAACTTTTATCTCTTTTAAAAACATAATCCACCCTCCAATTACTTTTATCCGGTTGCCCTGATTGCAGCAAGACTTTTAAAACTACATACATTACATTATAACTTGAATAAAAAAAATAGTCAACCGAAAATTTACAAATTCTAACATCTATACCAATATATTACAATTTCAACTCTCACTTTTGTATTGTTTACACAAAAATTTTGTCCTAATTGGCGAGGTCGGGCCTTTTAAGTTTGGTAACA
>WRLV01000038.1 GCA_009777445.1 Oscillospiraceae bacterium
GGACGCGTCGGGTCGCTCTTCAGCGTTGCCCTGTTTTGCCGCAATAAAAGTATTGGTTATTTTTGGAAGATTATTCCATTTACACTTAACGGTTTATAGTTCCCAAGCCTTTTTTGTGCAAGCTGCATGATTATTCTGCTTTTCCACAATTCAAAGACGATTTACTTGATGAAGTTTTTATGGATTTATGTAAGTCTTTAAATGAGTTATTCATAACAGACGTTATGTTATCTTTGGTAGAACAAAAGACCGTAGGCGAGTTTTGTTCACAGAGAAACAAAATTTTGAGCTATATGGACTTAAAAGATTCTTTGCATTACTTTTTAAAGTACAGGCACTATACCGCACAGGAGTTGGAATTATTTTTGAAAGGGCTTGATACTTGTCCTTTTATCGCATAAATCAAAAAAATTGGATTATAAAACCACCGCCCGACAGCAAAAAGTGTCGGGCGGTTTAGAGTTGATTAAGTATTAGTCTTCTATTATTTCCATAACAAAATCGCCGAAATCTTCGGTAATAAGTAACTCACCATCAAAACCGAAAAGTGTGCCATCTTCATCTTCACTGTCAAGAAGGTTTTCATGAAGCTTAGGTACACCACAATACCAAGCAACAGCTTCGCCCTCGCCTTGTTCAATCCCAAGCAGAAATTCGTCACCGATAATCACGAGATAAGCTTCAAACGCTTCGTTTTGACCGTTAAAAACAAGAATATTGCTCAAGTCAATGTCTAAGTCTAAAACTTCATCGTCTACAATAAAGTAGTCTTCAATGACGACCGGGGCAGTGGTGATGTACGGGTCTATGTCCTCTACTTCATCGTCTATAATAAAGTCGTCAATGACGACCGGGGCAGTGGTGATGTATGGGTCTATGTCCTCTACTTCATCGTCTAAAATAATAAAGTCTTCAATGGCGACCGCTGTGTATTTCCATGGGGCAGTGGTGGCGGTCGGGTCTGGTATCTCGGTTGCCGGTTCATCTTCATCGATGGCAAAGGGAGTATCGGCCCCAAAAAACGGGCTTTGTGGGTTGTTGCTTTGCACCGAACAAGCAAAAAGGCTTAGTAAAAGCATTGTTGTGATTGTAAAAACTATGATTTTTTTCATTTTTTTAAACCTGCCTTTCTATAATTTTCTACTATATGATAGCATATTTAAAGCTTAAAGATTCAACCACAAAGCGGGGCGAACGCCGCCGCCGCCGTTGCTGACAGAACTACCGCTGATGGCGATGTCGCCGCCGTAGTTGATGCCTGCGGCATAATTAGCGGCAACGCCGGGCGAGCGAAGCCACCACCACGCCGGGTCGCCCATGGTGTTTGGGGCTATTCTTGATGAATCGTCTGTGAAATAAGCATTTGCTTCGTCTATACTTAATAAAAATATTTTATCTGTTGTGTCGTTGCCGCCGGACACCCCACTGAGACGATTGCCAAAGTTATCAACGATTGTGGTTGAAATTATTGCCCTCTCTGCCGAGTTAAAGCGCGCATAAAATTCGCCGTTCAGATATCTACGTATACTGCTGTTTTCCCATGTTGTGGCATTATTACCGATATGATATGGTTTTACATCAATGACTCTTTCGCTGATAATTAATACTTTACTGCCTTGCACTTCAAGCACTTTCCATATGTACGCGCCAAATTGAAGAATGCCACCACCAAAATCACGCTTAAAATTTTCTTGCTTGCTGACTTAATCATAATTGAACTCCTAATTTTTTACTTTTTATTTCTTTACTTTTGCGCCATAACCATTACAGCCGCGGGCAAATTCTTAGTCGAATCAAGCCCCAATAATGCGGCAACCTCATTAGAATCAATAGAAACCATAAAACGCGCCTGTACATCAAGTTCATCTGCCAATAAATATTGATGCTCGCTCATTGCGCCGATTGCGTGCCACGCGGAGTTCATATTATCTTGCTTATCTATGTCTATAACAAAGAGCCAAATGGCAGAGCCGTTTTGTCCACTGTTCAGCTTGTCAAGAATATTAGTGTCAGTCACATTTTCAAAATCGTTACTTTTCCAAGAAAATTTGCGGACACCGCTTTCTTGTGCAAGATATAGCGACACATACGGTTCTGCTCCAAATGCCAATGGAATGACAAAGCCTGTGCCGTCACGGTTTTTTCCCGTAGCCGCCCACCCTAAAAGTTGTAAAGACTCTTCGCTTATTTCCTTGCCTGTAAAGTTTCCGCGTTCTGTCGAATTGCGCCGCTCAAACGCTTGAACCAATGCTGAGTCTTCAAATAGCGTATTACCCCTGATGTTTTCAAGTGCCCCCGGATTTAAGTGTGGAGTGCGTGTCATATAGAAAAGAACAGCAGTCCCCCACCCTCCAATTGCCAACAGTATGGTGATTACCAAAATAATCGGAACTAATATTTTTCTAATACCTGTTTTTTCTTTAGTTTTCATAATTTCCTCCCATCATATAATTGAAGCCCCGACACTCGACTCTCAACAAACTTAGTTGTGAGAATATTGCGTGTCGAGGCTCTCGACTGTGTGCCGAGACTCTCGCCCGGAGAAGAAGGGATTTGAACCCTTGCGCCCTTTAACAGACCTACTCCCTTAGCAGGGGAGCCCCTTCACCACTTGGGTACTTCTCCATATTTTACGGCAATTCAGAGTTGAAAACTTGAAAACGACACGCTCTTTTCTTGCCACTCACACTATTATAACAGTTTCTTTTTTCTTTGTCAAGGCTATTATCAAAATTTTTCAGTTTTTACTTTTAGTCAACTATCAGATGATTAACCGGTCCATTGCCTTTGCCTAATTTTGGGGCGTTGGCGATTGCGGCTTTTATATATTCTTTGGCGCGGCGAACGGCTTCGTGAAAATCGAACCCCAGAGCAAGATTTGAGGCGATTGCCGATGAGAAGGTGCAACCTGTGCCGTGGGTGTGTTTTGTGTCAATGCGAGTGCCGGGGAATGTGTGGAACTTCTTTCCGTCAAACAGGATATCTACAGCACTCTGTTCTCCTTTTATATCTGTGCGGTGCCCACCTTTTATTACAACGGCGCGGCAACCCATTCCATAAATAGCTAATGCCGCATTTCGTATATCTTCATCATTTTCAATTTGCTTTCCCGTCATTTTTCCTGCTTCGGGTATGTTGGGGGTGATTATGTCGGCTAACGGGACAATCTCACGAATCAGGGTATCTATTGCGGTGGGGTTCATGAGCGCGCTGCCGTTTTTAGCGTACATCACGGGGTCGATTACCACGTTTCGCGCTTTGTGAAACTTAAGCCTGTCCGCAACTGTCAGCATAGTTGCGGCGCAAGAAAGCATACCGACTTTTACGGCATCGGGCGGTATGTCCTCAAACACGTCGTCGGCTTGTTTTTTTACCATATCAGGTGTTATGTCTTGATAATCGGTAACGCGACAGGTGTTTTCCGCAACCACCGAGGTTATAACCGACATTCCGTATACCCCGTGCGCCGAAAACGTCTTGATATCGGCTTGAATACCCGCGCCGCCACTGCAATCAGAACCGGCAATAGTAAGTGCTGTTTTCATAAATAATCAGCCTTTCTTTAATAGTTGTTTTAAAAATTTTAATTATAAAAAAACAACACAAAAAAGAATCCGTGTCGTTTTTATTTTTACTCGTTTCCGTGGTGACGGAAGAATGGTTGTATCTTGGAGAGCATAGCAAATCCAACTACAATTATTGTTGTAACATTAAATAGATAAGTTTAATGTAGCGGTAATGATTATTGTGAATTTTGACGACTATGGTAAGCCTTTTTCCGTTCCGACAAAATTCTTGAGAAAGTCTTTGACCAGTGACCGGCAACGGAGTATTTTTTCAATTCTTCTTCGGTTATTCCATAGGCTCTAATCGCCGAATCGTCCACAGGACAACAACGAAGTACACCGACCTGGGCCTTAAGGCTTCTGTCAAGAAGATTAATCGGTTCTCCACCAGTGGAACTGTAGCGATATTCCTCTGGGATTGGCTTTCCGAAACTATCCTGAAGTTTCGCAAAGATATCTGCCTCGGTTAGTTTCTGTGTCGTTACAGTTTTTGATTCTATCATTAATTCCAATTTCTCCTTTGTATATTTAAACTATCTTAAAGTTAACATTGTGGTTTTTTAACCCAACCATAGTCAACTCTAAAAAGTCCAACCTTACTTGCGACCGCAAATTTGACATAGTTTATTTTGCTTGTAATGTAATCGTGCCACCCATCTTTTTCATCTTCCGTTATATCATCATTTTTATAGAATTCATCAATCTTTAATTGAGAATTAGCGTAATATAGCGATACTTCGTTCTGTATTTTATCGAAAGATATAACACTCGGAACTCTAATTCGCTTGTTTACGGGATTTTTTATTAAAAAAATGATATCTAACCCAGAGTCAATGTACATCTCATGCATTCGCAAGGTTTCTAAAAACGTTCTTATATCTTCTTGCGAAAATTTTGTTGCATTATTGTGATTATGATACACTGTAACAACAGGACTGCTATGATTTGGATTTGGATTTGGATTTTGGCTAAATTTCTTTTCAAAAAAGTTGACAGCTTCAGAAATATCAATCTCTCTTCTACCATCAGTTGGACAGGGAATATGCCGTGAAGAATTAACATCATAATCGTATTCATAAGTTCCGCTGCTACTTCCTTCAAACACAACCGCTTCCTCTGTGTCAAAACGTGTATATTTTTCTCTAAGTTTATCATATAAGTCGAGAATTTGTTTTCTCTTGTTTTCTCTCAATTTTGGTGAAAAACCCGGAATATTTAAAAAAACACCTATACTTTCCGGTCGTTCATTATATTCATAAAATTCACTATCACAAATCTTAATTTCGTTTTCATATTCTAATGAAAGTCCCAACTCAGAAGCGTTCACTTTTTAAACTCCTCGCCTTTATTATTTTTGTAAAACTTGTAACTTTAAATTTTACATATCAAATTATACCATAGGCTAAAGAAATTATCAACAACATTTGGCGCGCGCTAAATGTAAGACAAGATATAAAAAATTTCAATTGTTTGCGATATGTTTTTGGAAATTTTTAAAAACCATTGTAATTTCTCTGAAAATATGTTAGAATAAAAAAACCAATAAGAAAGAGAGAAGATGTAATGAGTTGTAAATGTGAGCAAAGCTGTTGGGTTTTTTCTGACCCGACAATAAATATTTCAAAATTAGAGCCATGTCTTATAAAGTATCAAGACACAAAGGGCGCGCTGATTACTATACTTCAACAGGCGCAAGAGTTGTATGGCTACCTTTCGCCCGAGCTTTTGGCTTATATAGCCCATCGCACGGGTGTTAAACCGGCTAAAGTCTTTGGCGTGGTGACGTTTTACACCCAGTTCAGAACAAAACCCACCGGCAAACACTTAATCTTGCTGTGTCAAGGCACGGCGTGTCATGTCAACGGCTCGTCGGCAATAGAGGACGCAATAAAGGGCTATTTGAAGGTGAATGAAGGGGAAATCAGCGATGACGGTCTGTTTACTTATAATAATGTTGCCTGTTTAGGATGTTGCAGTCTGTCGCCCGTTATAATGATTGGCGACAAAACCTACGGAAACTTGACTAAAGAAAGCACAGTTGAAGTTTTAAAGGGAATAGCTTGTGCGGAAAGGGCTGAATTAAAAAATGAGAATTAGTGTGGGTAAAGGCAGCTGCGGAATTGCCGCAGGGGCAGCGGAAGTATACGACATTTTAAGAGAAGCTCTCGGCGACACGGTGACAGTCACCGGCTGTATCGGCATGTGCTATTTAGAGCCGATTGTAAACGTTGACGGCGACACATACGTTAAGGTTGACAAAAATGCGGCAGGTGAAATTATAAAGTTGGTTAACAACGCTGAAAACAATGCTAAAGCCAATTTAATTAAACAAGAAGACATTGCGCTTTTAAATGCTCAACATCGCATTGCGCTTGAAAATTGCGGAGTGATTGAGCCCGAAAATATTGACGATTATATCAAGAGAGACGGCTATACAGCCGCCAAAAAGTGCATTACCGAATTAACCCCCGATTTAATAATAGAACAGGTTAAAATCTCAAATTTGGGGGGAAGAGGCGGTGCGGGTTTTCCCACCTGGTTCAAGTGGAATGCCGCTAAAAATTCTCTCACAGCGGACAAGAAATATATCATCTGCAACGCCGACGAGGGCGACCCCGGCGCGTTTATGGACCGCGCCGTAATAGAAGGCGACCCCCACGCCGTGATTGAGGGAATGCTCATAGGGGCATATGCCATTGGGGCAAGTGAGGGGATTGTCTATGTGCGCGCCGAATATCCGCTTGCTATAAAAAGGCTCGACATTGCCTTAGCACAAGCGCGCGAGAAGGGCTTTCTCGGTGAAAACCTGTTCGGCAGTGAGTTTTGTTTCGACATAAGAATTAAGGCGGGCGCGGGTGCGTTTGTTTGCGGTGAAGAGACCGCGCTGATTGCTTCCTTAGAAGGGGAGCGCGGAATGCCGCGACTGAAACCCCCGTTCCCTGCTCAAAAAGGTTATCAGGGAAGCCCGAGTAACATAAACAACGTTGAGACTTTCGCCAACATTCCGTGGATTCTCAGAAACGGCGGTGCGGCGTTTAGCGCGTTGGGGACAGAACATTCTAAAGGAACTAAAGTGTTCGCTCTTACCGGGAAAATTGCTAAAGGCGGCTTGGTTGAAGTCCCTATGGGGAAAACGATTCGCGATGTAGTTTACGGTGTGGGCGGCGGAATTAAAGATGGCAAACAATTTAAAGCCGTTCAAATGGGCGGCCCGAGCGGCGGCTGTATACCCTATGAGCTGATTGACACCGAAATTGACTATAAAACATTAGCGGCAACAGGCGCGATTATGGGTTCAGGCGGCATGGTGGTAATGGACGAGAGTACTTGCATGGTGGACATGGCACGCTTTTTCCTCGACTTCACCTGTAAAGAGAGCTGTGGGAAATGCACACACTGCCGTGTCGGCAACAAGAGGTTGTTAGAAATCCTTGAAAGGATTTGTGCAGGTGACGGAGTTGAAGGAGATATTGAGCGATTAAGCGAGTTAAGCAACGAGATAAAAGACGGCTCTCTATGCGCGTTGGGGCAAACCGCCCCCAACCCTGTGCTTACTACCATTCGTTATTTCAAAAACGAATATGAAGACCATATAAGTCGAAAAAAATGCACTGCCCGTCAATGCAAGCCGTTGCTCACCTTTGTGATTGAACCTGATAAATGTATAGGTTGCACTCTTTGCATTAAAAAATGCCCAAGCGCGGCAATAAGCGGAGAATTAAAAACCGCCCACGTGATTGACCAAGAAAAATGTATTAAATGCGGCGAGTGTGCAACAGTCTGTAAGAAAAACGCAATAACATCATAGTTGATAATTGACAATTGACAGTTGACAGTTATGGAGTCGCCGTTGGCGACAGATTAGAATTTTTAAAACGTCCGCGCAAGCGGACACCGCAACTATCCACTGTACACTGTCCACTGTTCACTGAAAGAAAGGTGCTTATATTTATATGAAAAAAATTAAAGTAGAGTTTAATGCTATAGAAGTGTGTGGTTTTGAGGGGCAGACTATTTTAGAGATTGCACGTGAGAATGACATTGATATTCCCTCGCTTTGCCACGATAAAAGAGTAGAGATGTACGCCTCGTGCGGTGTCTGCACGGTCGAGGTGCAGGGCAATCCACGACTGTTGCGCGCTTGTTCAACGCTCGCCACTGACGGAATGAAAATTGAAACCGATACCGTGCGCGTTCAAAGAAACCGAAAAGCGGCGTTAGAGTTGTTGCTGAGCGACCACAAGGGCGATTGTCGCGCGCCTTGCACGCAGGCTTGCCCTGCCCAAACCGACTGTCAAGGATATGTCGGGCTGATTGCCAATGGTGAGTATAAGCAAGCACTGAAACTGATTATGGAAGAAATACCCCTTCCTGCATCAATAGGGCGAGTATGTCCTCACCCTTGCGAAGAGGCATGTCGCCGCGAATTGGTGGAAGAGCCTGTTTCGATTGCGGCACTAAAGCGTTACGTGGGCGACATGTTTTTGGAAAACCGCGAAATAATACCGCCGGTTGAAACAAGCGGAAAGTCGGTGGCGATTATCGGCGGCGGCCCCGGTGGGCTGTCGGCGGCGTATTTCCTCAGACAAAAAGGGTACGCTGTTACAATATATGATGCTATGCCGGCTATGGGTGGAATGTTACGCTATGGTATTCCCGAATATCGGCTTCCTAAAGAACTGTTGTCTTTGGAGTGCAACTTGTTCGAGCAAATGGGAGTTGTTTTTAAAAACAATATAAGAGTGGGGAGAGACATTACCTTAGACAAATTGAGGAAAGACAATGACGCGGTAATTATTGCGGTCGGGGCGTGGGCGAGCGTTCCGCTTCGCTGTAAAGGCGAAGAATTAGACGGCGTGTTGGGCGGAATTGACTTCTTGCGCGACACTAACCTTCACTCTTTTGCAGGGAAGAAAATAGCCGTTGTCGGCGGCGGAAACACCGCTATGGATGCCTGTCGCACGGCAGTCAGGTTGGGCGCGGACAAAGTCTATAACATCTATCGTCGAACAGTGAACGAAATGCCTGCCGAAAAAATAGAGATTGACGAAGCGTTAGAGGAAGGTGTAATATTTAAAAATCTAACTAATCCGATTGAAATTATCGGCGAAAACGGGAAAGTAAAAGCCATTAACTTGCAACTCATGGAATTAGGAGAACCCGATGAGTCGGGAAGGCGCGCGCCTGTCCCGTGTGTCGGGAAAGAAGAGTTGTTGCAGGTTGATTTTGTCATTGCCGCAATTGGGCAAAAACTCAACAGTGACGGATTGGACGGCATAGAGCTTACAAAGTGGAAGACTATTCTCGCTGACACAAACACATTTGCAACAAACATAAGCGGCGTATTTGCTATAGGTGATGCGGTTAACGATGGCGCGAGCATTGCAATTAAAGCAATAGGCGATGCCAAAAAAGCCGCAAAAGCAGTCGCTCAATTTTTGCGCGGTGGGAAAATAAACGCTTGCGATGACAATCCGCAGTTCTTAGTTAAAGACGAGAAAACCGCCGCTGACTTTGCCGATAAAGAAAAACAAGCACGTGGTGTTGCGTTTGTTCGCCCTGCCAACGAGAGAAAGAAAGATTTCAGCGAAATAGGCGAAAGTTTCACGCAAGAAGATGCCGTCAAAGAGGCAAATCGCTGTCTTGAATGTGGTTGTCACGATTATTTTGAGTGCAAGCTGTTAAAATATGCCAACCGCTATGACGTTACCCCTCAAAAATACGCGGGAGAAAGCCACAACAGAGCAACGCAAGCCGACTCATCACACCCCCACATCAAGAGAAACCCCGACAAGTGCATACTTTGCGGTCTGTGTGTGAGAATTTGCGAAGAAGTCGTTGGCACGGGGGCAATCGGATTAGTAGGCAGGGGTTTCGACACCGAGGTTAAGCCAGCGTTAGGGCAAAAACTCGAACAAGCCGATTGTATTTCTTGTGGGCAATGTGTAAACGTTTGCCCGACAGGCGCGTTAACCGAAAGTCTTTTTTGCAAAAAACAAGTTCCCCTCAAAGAGGTTGTCACGCAAACAACCTGTGAGCATTGCAGCTTAGGTTGCGGAATAAAACAAACACGAAGCGGAGACTTAATATTGCGACATCTACCAATTGACGATAACTCGTTCTTATGCAAGCACGGGCGTTTCCCCGGCGAGCCGTTAACCGAAAAATCAACGAAAATAAGCCCTGCAATAGAAGACATAAGAGCCGCTAAGTCTATAATAATAGTCGAACCCGACAAAATCTACGAATATGGGGCAGTCGCAATAATGGAAGCAAACCGCGCCGCAAGAAAAGGCGCGAAACTCACCATAATCAACGACATCGCCAATCTGCCGAGCGACATACCGGAAGACACCGTGGTTATTAAAGTTGACGACAGTTGACAGTTGACAGTTGACGGTGGACAGTTATTGTAGGGGACGGGCTTGCCCGTCCCGAATTATCCACCGTGGGCTTGCCCGTCCCGAAGGCGTAAATTTATGTTATATTTTTATTGAGGTGATAATGATGGCTACTGCAAAAGCATATTTAAATGTTAAAATTGATAAAGGCGTTAAAGAAATCGCCGCACAACTTCTTGAAAGCATGGGTTTAGACCATGCTACCGCAATTGATATGTATTATCGGCAAATAATCAAGGAGCGGCGTTTGCCGTTTCAACCTGAGTCCGCTATGAGCCTTGATGAACAGCTTATCGCAACGATACGAGAAAAGAGGAAACCGGCGATACGTCTCGAAAGTGACGAAACCGGAAACCTTATCGTTGACAAGGATAAGCACCCGGAAATACATGACTGGTTGGTGAACGGTTGATGAAGCCTTTCGATATTTGCATTGCTTATGTTTCGTGGAAGAACACGGGCAAACGCCGCCCTGTTCTCCTGCTTTCAAAAGAGAATGGTTACGCCGAGGTTTTTCGCATAACGTCACGATATGACGGCAAAAGCGATGCTATAAAAGCGCGATATTTTGCGATTAACGATTGGCAACAAGTGGGACTGGCGAAACCGTCATATATCGACACAATGACACCTGTTGAAATATCGGAAAACCTAATTTCTCCACCGATTGGGAATTTAACCGAGAATGACAAGCGACGGTTGCTTGAATTTCTTAATGCTGTTTTCGAGGGGAGAAACCAATTATGAAAAAAATGAAATATGCTTTCAATAATTGCACACTTTTTAATAAGAAAAGTTAAATTTTTGGAAGAGGAAAGCCCCGAAGATTGATATGAAACAGGTTTAACAGAGATATTTACCCCCACCGGTTGGTGGGGGTTTGTCTGTGTTGTGTTGGGCGGTATTTTTTTGATTGGAATGTCTTGTAAAATTTCAAAAAATGTGGTATTATATTTGTAGCTATAAAATTCAAAACTTAAGGGGAGAACCAATGTTGATAATTAAAAGAAAGGGTCGAACTAAAAAATGAACAACAAATCTTTAAAGGCTTTTGTTGAAGAGCTGAAAGTGTTGCTTAGAGAGGGTGGCGGTGTGTCGCCTGATTTTGATGTTCCGCTGCAGGGGCTTGATGCTGTGCTTACCGGTGTTATACATAACCAAAAAGAGAATTCGCTCTTGCTTCAAGTTGAGTCGGATTCTCTTATCAGTGCCGCTTTAATTAATTCAGCCGCCGATGAACTGAAAACGCTGTTGTCGGTGCGCAGTGTTGTTATATATCCTAAGTATAAGCCCGAACTCTATAATCGTGAGTATATCTATGATATAATAAAGCTTATGAGAAATAAAGCAGGGGTTATTAACGGCTTTTTAGATGACATTGAAATTTTTGATGATGATGAAAATGTCGAAATTGAGCTGAAACACGGTGGACTTGAATTTCTTAAACAAGAGAAAATTGAGCGTGAACTTGAAAAACTGATAAAAGGGTTCTTTGAACGTGAAATCAAGGTGACGTTCAGCGGAAAGACCGAACTTGACACGACTGAATATTTAGATAGGCAGGAAAGAGAAGCTGAAGACATTCCCAAAATTGTATTTGAAAAACAACAACTCGCGCCTAAAACAACGGGGGGCAGAGGGTTAAAGAAACCGCGCGCATTTGAGCCGAAAGAAGTTACCCTCAAATTTGCCCCACCTAACGGAAGCTTCACGGAAAACGCCAAGCTTATTTTCGGCGATGAAATTACACAGCCGCCTGTTAATATGAGCGAGGTTGAGGGTTCTGCTCACGGCGGCTCACAGTGTATTGTGTGGGGTGAAGTTTTTGACGTTGTGAAAAAAACGGTGAGACAAGGCAAAAACGTTGTGCTGAATATAAGTTTTACCGATTATACATCATCTCATACCGTGAAAATATTTACAACGCCCGACAGAGGTGATGGGTTTTCAGTTATAAAGACGGGCGGCGCGATTTTGGTTAAGGGAGTCGCCGCGCACGATGATTTTGAAAAAACAACACTTATTGAGCCGTCGTCAATCATGCTTGTCGAGCCAATAAGACGTGTTGACAACGCGCCCCAAAAACGGGTTGAACTTCATCTGCACACAAATATGTCGGATATGGACGCACTCACCCCGGTTAACAAACTGCTTAAAAGAGCGTTTGACTGGGGACACAGAGCAATAGCCATTACCGACCACGGAAACGCCCAAAGCTTCCCTGATGCCATGAACACTTATGAAAAGCTGATGAAGGAAAAACCCGATGCCGATTTTAAGGTGATTTACGGAATCGAATCCTATTTTGTGAGAGACGGGCAGCCTTTGGTTCAGGGCTGTAATAACTATAATCTTGACGATGGGTTAGTGGTGTTTGACGTTGAAACAACCGGGCTTTCGTCCGCCGATGACAGAATAATCGAGTTGGGCGCGGTAAAGATTAAAGGGCTTGAAATAATCGATGAGTTTCAGTCATTTGTCGAGCCGGAATGTGAAATACCTCAAACAAGCACCGCGATTAACGGGATTACCAACGAGATGGTAAAAGATGCGCCTTGTGAAAAGACAGTGTATGAGCAGTTTATTAAGTTCGCGGGCGACTGCCCTTTAATTGCCCACAATGCCGAATTTGACACTAATTTTTTACGCGCCGGGTTTTCAAGAACGGGGCTTGAATATGCTTATTCAGCAATTGATACCGTGAAGCTTTGCCGTGCGGCAGTTCCAAATAAAAAGCACTCGTTAGATGCAATGGCAAAACATTTTAAAATAGGTGACTTTAACCACCACCGCGCAATTGATGATGCTAAGGCACTTGCTCTCATCTTTAGAAACTTAGTTCAAGATTTGAGAAAAGGACGGCTTTTAAAATTTGTTGGCGACATAAACACGGCGTTAGGCAATACCGACCCCAAAAAAGAGCGGTATTTCCACCAAATTATATTAGTCAAGAACAAAATCGGGCTGAAAAATCTTTATAAGCTTATTTCTTATTCAAACATAAATTGCTATTATAAAAAGCCGCGAATACCGCTGTCTGAACTTAAAACGCACAGAGAAGGCCTGCTAATCGGAAGTGCCTGCGAACAAGGGGAGCTTTATCAAGCAGTTTTAAAAGGGGCGAGCGAGAGCGAACTTTTGAAAATCATTGAGTTTTATGACTTCCTTGAAATTCAGCCAATCAGCAACAATGAGTTTTTAGTGCGCAAAGGAATGGTTGATTCTAACTTTAAACTGCAGGTGTTCAACAAAAAAATCGTTGAACTCGGTAAAAAAGCAGGAAAACCCGTAGTCGCCACCTGTGATGTGCATTTTCTTGAGCCGCGCGATTATATCTATCGCGAAATTTTACAGTCGGGGCAGGGATATTCAGATGCCGCCGACGGCGCGCCGCTGTTTCTTCGCACGACAGACGAAATGTTATCCGAATTTGAATATCTTGATGAAAAAACGGCGTTTGAAGTCGTGGTGGAAAATCCAAACAAAATTGCCGACATGATTGAGGTTGTGAGACCCATTCCTACAGGAACGTACAACCCCAAAATAGACGGCGCGGACGATGATTTAAAAACCCTGACATGGGGAAAAGCGCGTGAACTTTATGGCGAAACACTCAAAGAAAGCGTTTCAGCAAGAATTCAAAAAGAGCTTGATGCCATAATCAAATACGGCTTTGCCGCGCTGTACATGATAGCACGGAAGTTAGTCAAGAAGTCTGAGGAATGTGGCTACTTAGTCGGCTCACGTGGTTCTGTCGGCTCCTCTGTGGTGGCAACCTTGCTTGGAATATCTGAAGTTAACCCTCTTCCTCCCCATTATCGTTGCCCTACCTGCCGCTATAACGAGTTTCTTGAAGGTGGAGAGGTTCAATCGGGGTATGACCTTCCCCCGAAAAACTGCCCTAAGTGCAACACGGCAATGGCGAGAGACGGGCATGACATTCCCTTTGAAACATTTTTAGGATTCAAGGGCGACAAAGCCCCCGATATTGACCTTAATTTCAGCGGTGAATATCAAGCGCGTTCTCATAAATATACCGAGGAATTGTTCGGCAAAGACCACGTGTTCAAGGCGGGGACTATTTCGGCAGTTCAAGATAAAACAGCGTTCGGCTTTGTCAAGAAATATCTTGACGAGAGGGGCGTTAGCGCGAACAAGGCTGAAATAAATCGCCTTGTAAAGGGTTGCACAGGGGTTAAACGCACAACCTCTCAACACCCGGGCGGAATGGTTGTTGTGCCGCGCGAATTTGAGGTATATGACTTTACCCCCATTCAACACCCGGGCGGCGACTCAAGCAAAGACGAGGAAATAATTACCACCCACTTTGACTTCCACGCGCTGCATGATACAATTTTGAAACTTGATGAATTAGGGCATGACGTTCCGACATTATATAAATATCTTGAAGACATGACGGGGGTGAAAATCGCAGATGTTCCCACAACCGATGATAAAGTAATGAGCCTTTTTACCGACACAAAGGCGTTGGAGCTTTCAAGCGAGGATAAAGAATTTGTCTCGCTCGGAACATACGGCTTGCCGGAATTTGGAACTAACTTTGTTATTCAGATGTTGAAAGAAGCGAAACCGCAAAAATTTTCAGACCTGCTTCAAATATCGGGTCTCTCCCACGGGACAGACGTTTGGATAGGCAACGCCAGAAACCTCATAGCAGACGGAACTTGCACAATTTCACAGGTGATTGGAACCCGTGATAACATAATGGTTCACCTCATGCACAAAGGCATGGAGCCTGATTTGGCGTTCAAAATCACCGAAATCACCCGTAAAGGGTTAGCCGCAAAGCTGTTTGACGAGACGATACTCGCGGCATTTGAGAAGTGCGGCGTTGAGCCGTGGTATGTCGAGAGTTGCAAAAAAATCAAATATATGTTCCCGAAAGCGCACGCCGCTGCTTATGTCACGGGGGCGGTAAAATTAGGCTGGTTTAAAGTGAATTACCCGTCTCAATTTTACGCGGCTGTTTTAACCAAACACACCGAAAATATAGAAGTTGACTGCGTTTTAGGCGGCAAAGAAACCGTCAGAGCGCGGCTTAAAGCCATAGCAGACAATCCCGACTCTACCGCTAAAGAAAAAAACACATATGAGGCGTTGTTGTTGGTGTATGAAATGTTGCTCAGGGGCATAAAGTTTTTGCCCACATCATATAAACGCTCTCATGCCACGCGATATATAATCGAAGGCAAAGATTTGCTGTTGCCGTTTATGGCAGTCAGCGGTTGCGGCGAGAGCGCGGCGAAAAAACTAACAGAGGTAATCGCCGCCGGCGACTATATCTGCATAGACGACATTCAAAGGGGTTCGGGCATAAATAACACGGTGTTTGAGAAGCTAAAGGAAATGAAGGTGTTTGAAGACCTTCCTCAATCTGCTCAAATATCGTTGTTTGATTTGTAGGAGTATAATTACTAAAAACAGAAAGGGTAAACCGATATGGTAGTAGAGAAATACACCGAAAGCCTTACGCTCAAGGAAATGAAATGCGATTTAGGCGATAACGGGTGGGGTTATGTTTTGCCGCAGGGCGATGTCGGCAATGCCGATAAAATCCTTAAACTTTTAAAAAAAGCGGGTGGAAAGCCTACAATTTGCGCCCTTGATGATTTTACGGGTGGCGGAAAAGGAAAAGCACAACCCGAATATATAATTACATTTAATGATGACGCTAACACAATTGTCGTTGTCGAATGTAAAAAGTCCATTAAAAGTCACGCTACCGAAAACTTAGACCATCCGAAGGGGTATGCCGTTGACGGAGTGCTTTACTATGCAAAATTCCTCAAAGAGGATTACAACGTCATTGCGGTTGCCGTGAGCGGAACTAAATCTTCTGAAATTAAAGTTGATGCTTTTTATTGGCAACGAGGATTAGATAGTTATACATCGCTCCACAAAGCAAAAGATATTATTTTAGAGCCTGTTAACTATAGAAATCTCGTTGCCGGCAAGAAGTTAGAAAAAGAATTATCACTTGACAAAATTCGTGAAACGGCGATTGTTCTGCATGACTATTTGCGTGAAATCGCTGTGAGGGAAGAACACAAGCCGATTTTTATTGCGGGTGTACTTATCGCTCTTAATAACGAAGATTTTTCAAAGAGTTATTCAACCGCTCCGTCTTTTAATAAAATCATGTCCGATATTCAAAACGCTATTGAGGAGGAACTGAAAAAAGGCAGTATTCGCAACGACAGAACGGCTTACATTAAGAATATTTTCGCCATACTTAAAGATAATAAGAAGTTTGCAGGCATACCGCTTGTTGAGAAAAAGTCGATTCGTTGGTATGTTGAACAACTCGAAATGAAAATCAAGCCGATGATGGATTATGCTGACAGTACGCTCGATGCATTGGGAGTTTTCTATCACGAGTTTATTAAGTATTCGGGCGGTGACGGTTCGGGGCTTGGGATTGTTCTTACTCCGCAACATCTTACTGAATTTATGTGTGAATTGGCGAACGTCGGCAAGAACAGCAAGGTCATTGATATATGTTGTGGGTCGGGCGGTTTTCTCGTAACCGCAATGTCAAAAATGTTCAAAGGCGCGAATTCGCAGGAGATTGAAAAAATTCGACAAAAAAGTCTTTACGGCGTTGAACAGGACGACGGTCTTTATACCCTCGCAATTGCCAATATGATTATTCGTCAAGACGGAAAATCGAATATTATTAAAGGCGATTGCTTTGACACAAAAGTCATCGAAGAACTCAAAAAAATCAATCCCAATATAGGCTTGATAAACCCACCTTATTCTCTCAAAGGCGGCAAAGTTGAGCTTGAATTTGTTGAACAGCTTCTAACTGTTCTCAGCGTCGGTGGAATAGGTGTTGTTGTTGTGCCTATGTCTTGTGCTATTGGTACTAAATTTAAAGAAGTTAGAGAAAGGCTTTTCAAAAAACATACATTGAAAGCAGTCTTTTCAATGCCGGACGATATTTTCTATCCGACAGGAACTAATCCATGTGTTATGGTTTGGGAAGCGCATACTCCGCACGACAGCACACAAGAAACATTCTTCGGTTATTGTAAAGATGACGGATTTGTAAAGCGTAAGAAGTTAGGGCGTATAGACTGCCACGGCAAATGGTCGCACATTCTTAGCGAATGGTTGAAACTATACAGAAATCGCGATGTTGTTGACGGTCTTTCGGCTCGTGCTTGTGTTGAACATAACGACGAATGGCTTTGTGAAGCTTATATGAAAACTGATTACAGCAAACTGACACAAGACGATTTCCAAAAGACGATTAATGATTATTTGGCTTATCTTGTAAAGGTGGGTGAAGTTTATGAATCTTGATACCACAACATGGAAAGAGTTTTGCATTTCTGATTTATTTGATATATCCGTAACAAAAGATAGCAATCTGTTTAATAGCAATGTAGGACAAACGCCTTTTGTTGCTTCGTCCTCTGTGAACAACGGAGTCACCGGATATGTTGATGTAGAGCCATCCCAAAAAGCAAATACAATTACAATAGCACGTAACGGTTCTGTAGGTTCAACTTTTTATCAACCCGCTGATTACTGCGCTTCGCCCGATGATATAAGAGTGCTAACTCCGAAATTTAAACTCACTCCACTTATCGGAATGTTTATTTCAACTATAATTAAACAAGAGCGTTTCAAATATTCATATGGACGTAAGCTAAGTACAGCAAGAATCAAGAAACTTATAATAAAGCTGCCCGTTGATAACAAAGGTTTGCCTGATTATGCTTTTATGGGAAAGTATATCAGGTCTCTCAATGCCGAACCCATTAAGACAAAAATAATTAAAAGAACGATGTCGTTTGATACAGAGAAGTGGGGAGAGTTTAAAATTGGAGATTTCTTTGTTGTAAAACGAGGTAAAAGAATTGTTCGTGACAGAGATTATTTCATGCAACCTACCGGAGAATATAAATATAATGTTATCACTTCAACTAAACAAAACAATAGCGTTGACGGATACTATCATTCGTTTAACTGCCCTGCAAATTCAATAGTCTGCGGAGGTGAAGCAGGGGGAATGTTTACAACATATCAACCCACAGAATGTTGGGTAATGGACAGAGCAAGGATTTTTATCCCCAAAAACGGCGTTATTGTAAATAAGTATACCGCTTTGTTTTTAGCAACTATTTTCGGGCAAAATCAGTATAAGTATTCTTACGGGAGAACCCCTAATCCACGAGGTATCGAGGAAACAATAATAAGATTACCCGTTAAAAACAATATCCCCGATTGGTCTTATATGGAAAAATATATAAAATCGCTACTTTATGGAGATAGAATCTAAAGTATAGATGAAGAGTTTATGGAAACAGAAAGCAGGTATTGCTAAAACATTTTATGGAGCGTGTAGGTATGTTGAAGCGGCTGAAATAATTACTAAACAAGATTTAAATTCATGTTATCCCCCTTTAAGCCTTCTAAGCTCTGATTTTTTATCGGGGCTTCGCATTAAGGTTTCGCCTATGAGTGCGGCGTTCGTGCCGATTTTACGCAGTTTTTCAATATCGGCAGGGGTTTGTATGCCGCTTTCTGATATAAAAATTTTGTCTTTCGGCACTAACGGGCGCAAGCGTTCGCTTGCCCTTATGTCCACCTCGAATGTTTTCAAGTTTCGATTGTTCACCCCGATAATTTGCGCGCCCGCACTTAACGCTGCGTTCACCTCATTTTCATCGTGTGTTTCAACCAACGCAGACAATCCCAAACTATGCGAAAGCTCAATATATTCTGCTAAAGTTTCACGATTTAAAATTGAACAAATCAAAAGAACCGCACTCGCGCCTAATATTTTCGTCTCATAAATCATATAAGTATCTACTGTAAAATCTTTTCGTAATAAAGGAATGTCAACAGCCTCGCTAATTTCACTCAGATAACTGTCATCACCCTTAAAATAAAAAGGCTCAGTTAAGACAGAAATAGCCGCTGCTCCTGCCGCTTGATAGTCAACGGCAATATCGACATAAGGAAAATGCGCGGCAATTATCCCTTTAGAAGGTGATGCCCGCTTAACTTCACAGATAAAAGCTATATCGCCGGCGGCTCTCAACGCCTTTTCAAAAGGAAAATCATTTAATGTCGGCGCGAAATTTTCAGCTCTTTTTTTTATTTCTTCAAGCGGAACTTCACGTTTTTTTTGTTCAATTCGCTCTCTTGTTTTCTTTACAATTTCATCTAAAACGCTCATTTTCACGCACCCCTTCAAATATTAGAATATTTGATAAACTCTAAGAGTTTTTGTTTTGCTTTGCCACTGTCAATTGTGTCGGCGGCAACTTTAACAGCCGCGTTCAGCGAGTCGTATTTGCCCGATATATAGAGGGCGGCGGCTGAATTTATTACGGCGGCATCGCGTTTCGCGCCTTTTTCGCCGTCTAAAACAGCCAAGAGAATTGCGGCGTTTTCTTCGGGTGTACCGCCGCTTAAGTCCGACTTCGCACTTCTCTTGAACCCGAACTCTTCGGGTGTGATTTCATAAGTGCGCAACCAACCGTTTTTGACTTCGCAAAGCGTTGTCGGCGCGCTCATTGATATTTCGTCTAAGCCATCATTGCCGTGTACTACCATGGCGTTTTTTACGCCGAGGTTCATCAGGACTTTTGCAAGAGGCTCAACCAATTCCTTATCATAAACGCCCATAAGTTCCATATTCGCGCCTGCCGGGTTGGTGAGCGGCCCTAAGATGTTAAAGACCGTGCGAATTCCAAGCTCTCTTCTAACCGGCGCGACATATTTCATGGCAATATGATAGTTTTGGGCGAACAAAAAGCAAATTCCAATTTTTTTAAGAAGTTCGGCACTTTTTTCGGGCGGCAAGCTGATATTTACGCCCAAGGCTTCTAACACGTCGGCGGCACCGCATTTGCTTGACGCGCTTCGATTCCCGTGTTTGGCAACGGGCACTCCTGCCGCCGCCGTTATGATTGCCGCCGTGGTAGATATGTTAAAGGTATGCGCGCCATCGCCGCCGGTTCCGACTATTTCCAAGGCGTTTATGTCGTGCAAAAGTCTTATGCAATGTTTTCGCATACCTGATGCAGACGCGGTTATCTCGTCAATCGTTTCGCCTTTTAAACTCAACGCCGTGAGGTACGCGCTCATTTGCACAGCCGTAGCCTCCCCCGTCATAATCTCATTCATCACAGCTTCAGCCGTTTCATAAGATAAATCCTGCTTTTTTGAAAGCGCGATAATTGCTTCTTTAATCATTTTTTATACCTTTCTTGATAGTTGACAGTTGACAGTTGACAGTGTATAGTTGATAGTTATGGTGTCCGCTGTCGCGGACGTTTTTAAAACTCTAACTATTGCGGCTAATTTAAAATAGAGATTATATTTTATAAAATATTTGTCGAATTAATTTACCATCATAGATTGTAATATACGGACATTCATGCTTTAAGCCTATTGTATTGGCATTATTGATACCGCTTTCCAAAGACCGGGATAAATCCGGTTTGTAGTTTTTTTAATTATCCTTTATCGCTGTTTTTTTATGCAGACATCAACCAAAGCCATTGACCGTTTCCCGATAACAAAATCGTACTTCTTTTTCCGTTCCAATTCAAGGTACTCACTTGAGGTAAAAACAAGATTGGTTCCTTTATACTTGACAATTACCTTGTAGTATAAAGTTTGACGCACCTCTCCTTTTTTAATGTTTGCGTTTTTATCTGCAAATGCACTTGCCTTAAAAACATGCTGTTCTATAAATTTTGCATTTACTATTACAAAATTTTTTGTCAGCAAATCGACAATCACAAGAATAGCGAAAGGAACAAAACTGAAAGCATAGATTGTTAACCATAATGCAATTAATAACAAAAATGCTATTGTGATAAAATTCCATTTGAATGAGATGAATCCAAATCCTATCATTACTGCACTACAGAAAACAACAATAAATAGAAAAGAAATAAACTCCATCAAATAAGGTTTTATTTTTTTGAAATACATATCTATCGCCTATCCCCAAATATTACTAATTAACTCCTAACACGCACCTAATGCTGAAAAAGCACAACATATTCCACTCTCAAATTTATGGGATTTCATATAAACCAATTAAAACTTAATGCAAGAACTTATTAATCTCCTCATCGGACATGCCGCCTCGTCTGAACCTTTCAATGGTTTCCTGTATGCCTTCTTGTCTGCCTTTTTGTATGCCTTTTTGTATGCCTTTTTCCATGCCTTCTTGCCTTCCCTTTTTCATGCCCTTTTCCATACCTTTTTCCATACCTATTAAAATCCCCTCCTCCTTCCCCAATCTCCGACTAACAGAGAGGTTTGTAGTTAGGTCGGCTTCCCATTTGCGCCTTGCCCTGTATTTTGCGATTGCGTGTTCATCTTTACTGATTGTATTTAAAATTTCGGTAGCCATAGCGATTTCCTCCTTTACCCTCATGGTTTCGCCAATTTTAGCTTTA